>WREJ01000034.1 GCA_009779395.1 Coriobacteriia bacterium | reverse complement strand
CTGATATGTACCTGCCGCATTTGAGTGGTGTGACAAACCATATTCGCCTGTACAAACGTTACTTTGAACAGCAGGGACATCAGGTTTTTGTCATTACCTTTGGCTCGACCCACTACCATGATGACGAGCCTAATGTGGTGCGCAATCCCGCCGTTCCCTGGGGTAAAACGGGCTGGAATTACGGGTTGGTATTTAATCGCAAGACGCGCAAGCTCATCCCGACCCTCGATATTGTTCATACGCATCATCCCTTTCAAAGTGGCAGTTATTTGCTAAGCCACCTAAAGGACAATCATCAACCGCTGGTTTTTACCAACCACACACGCTATGACCTGTACGCTGACACCTACGCGCGCGCCATTCCGCCGGTGCAGCGGCACAAATTAAACGCTCGCTACCTGCACTACTTTACCAATCGCTGCAATTTGGTGGTTGCACCCAGTGCGGGTATCGCTGATTGGTTGGCAGAGTACGCCCACTACCCCAAGGCACAGGTTATTCCTAATGGCATTGACTTGGCTCCCTTTCAGTGTGCTAGCCTTGCGCTGTCAGCAACTGCTGCCCGAAACGCCCTGGGAATTGATGCAGATGATCTGGTCTTTTGCTATGTTGGTCGCGTCTCGCATGAGAAAAACATCAGTTATTTGCTGCAGGAATTCGCTGCTGCAATTAGGCGCAATGCCGGAGTAAAGCTGCTGATTATTGGAGACGGCAGCGAACTGTCCTATGCTGCTGATTTTATCGCCAGCCACGCGCTGGACGGACAGATAATCTTGACCGGTCCGCAGGATTACCCCTTGATTCCCAACTACACTGCCTTGGCTGATGTCTTTATTACGGGGTCAATTAGCGAAGTACATCCTTTGGTGGTCATCGAAGCCTTGGCAGCTGGCTTGCCCGTGGTTGCTGTTGCTTCGCCAGGTATTTCGGACACCGTCCAGCACGAAAAAAGTGGTCTGCTCGCCGCCGAAGTCAGACCTGGCGCGCTGCTACAAGAAGCAGAACGCCTGATTAACGACACAGCCTTGCGTACCGTCCTTACCCAGGGAGCATTAAAGCGAGCACAACACTACAACCTGGACAAGACGGCCGGAAAATTATTGCTAGCATATGAGGAACTGCTCAATTAGTCACCCGAAGCTGACTTGAGAGCAGAACCTATTTTTGCGCTGAGGCCAGCGCCTTTCCCGTAGTTGACAGCCAAGTTATTCGCCCCTGACATTGTCGCATTTGAAAGGCCTTTGCGATGCTTCACAAACTTGTCGACGCTCTTAACATTGGATATAGCTGCATCGGTGTCGTATTCATGCATATGGCGCGCACCAGCATTTCGGTACTTGTTGTAGAAGTAGTAATAGTAGGCAGCACCTGACAACACCAGAGCAAAAATCCATTCAGACTCGACTAGATTCAGAGTAGAGAGCGGTCCTATCATCAGCGCGATAATGAGACCAATAAGACCAACGATAAAAGAGAATCCCAGCAACTTTGGCTGGTGGATAGGAACTGATCCCATGGTCTCGCTGCTGCGTGCGTTAACGGCAACATAGTGCAGCACTTTGCTTGTTGGACTTTTGACCTGCTGATACGAGTACAGCCAGACAGGTAGGTAGGCAGCCTTCCACTGCTGCCCCTTGATGTTAAGCTGCTCACTTGACCATTTGACGCCGCGGTCATAGGCAGTAAGAGTCGTGTTTGCCTGGTGTCGTGCAATATCTTTTGCCTTTGTTTCTACATGGCCTTTAAGCTGCTCGACATTGACGGTGCGTTTTTCTGAGGCATAACCTTTCAGAAAGTTTGCACTCCAGCCAACACAGTTTTCTGTGTCAAAGGGCATGATGGCATTGATGATGTTGTTCGTGCGGTCACTTGACGAAGTGTCAAGTTTTTCTGCACTTGACTCGATAGTCATGCCACGCATGGTAATGTCAAAATCACGCTCGACTGTATAAAGATCAGCATCATAGCGTGTCTGTCGGTCGTTGCCGCTACCCACCGTATACTCGCGCACCAACACCTCGCCCTGACCGCGCAGGTCGGCATGTGCGTTGACGTCAACAACCATATAGGGCAAATAGACGCCCATGACGTTTTCTGAACAAAACTCTTGCTTAAACTTTGGATAGGCAAAAAATTGGCGCTTTGCTACAAATTTGTCGATTTCTGCGCGAGCCGCCTCTTGCTTTACGCTAAAGGGCAGAACTGCATCAGGAATCGCCCCGTTGGGAATTTGTTCGTTTACAGACAGGGTGTTGCGACACCAGTGACAACGAGACTGAGCGCTTTGGTCAGTGTCGACGACAACTTCTGCACCGCAACTTTGACACTTCAGCGTTATCATGCTTTCTGCATCTGCCTCGATGTCTTTTGTTCCACTGCCAACGATTTTGCCCTGAAGGTGACTGACATCACCTTCGAAATCGGCTGCCTTTTCAGGCAGCGACTCGTTGCGACAAAAGTTGCAGCGAAGCATGCCCGTCTCTGGATTTAAGCTAATGTCAGTCGAGCCGCAGCTAGGACACTTGTCTTGCCCACTGTCTCGGCCAGTGTCAACAACGCGTGGCTGGTCTTGGTCTGCCATTGTAAGCCCCCTCTGTTATCCCAAAAGCTTAGCTTTTTGTGCGTCAAAGTCCTCCTGCGAAAGAACCCCTTGATTAAGCAGGTCTTGTAACACGGCAAGCTTTGCATAAGGATTGTCATCTGCAGAGTCCGCAGCCGCTGCCGCGGGCTGCGCTTGTGGCTGTGCTTGCAGAGGCTGACCTGTCATAGGATCAAACTGAGCACCTGCTGGAACCGCTTGCGCTTGTGGCTGCAAAGGCTGACCTGTCATAGGGTCAAACTGAGCACCTGCTGGCGTCCCCTGAATATTGGCTGTCTGAGGAGTACCTGCAACGCCTTGCTGCATGCCGCCCATGACGCCTCCGGCAGCACCCATGCCCATGCCCATAAAGGCCATGCCCATACCTCCCCCAGCACCACCGGGGTTTTCTCCTGCCGCTTGCATGCCACGGGCAACTGACTGCTGCATAAATGAGTTGCCGCGTGCACCCGACAGCGCATCTGCGCGCTTGACGTCTGCAAGCAAAGCCTTTGTGTCCTCGTCGTATTCGATAGCCTTGATGGCAACGCGCTCGATCTCGAGTCCGCGACCGCTCTTCCACTGATAGGCGTCTTCGACAGCCACTGACAGTGACTGTGCAAAACCAAGCTGGTCAGACTGGATGCGCGACATGCGGTTACCCTGTGCAGGGTCGTTTGTGTAGTTTGAAAACGCTGCCGACAGCGAGCCGACAACTTCGTTAAAAAGCTGTGCTCCTGCATCATTGTCCATGTCAGCAAAGTCAAAAACCGGAGCATTAGCCTGCAAGTATTTCACCGGCACAAAATTCTTCACAAACAGAATCGGGTCAACGATTTTCATGGTATAGGTGCCGCGGGTAATGGCACCGACCTGTGCTCCTAGATAGGCATCGTCCCAGTAAATCTCTGACTGTGTACCAAAGCGGTTATTGGGAATCTCTTTAAGATTCACGTACCAGGCAAGATGCTGAGCTCCGGGCTGTCCACCAAACTTAAAGCGATCCCATGCCTGGCTTACCGTTGCCGCTAAAATACCGTCACCTGCAAAGACTGATTTTGCATTGACATCATCTGACTCCCAGGTATAGCCACCGGGCTCTGCAATAAGGCCTGTAACCGCACCTTCTTGCATCGTGATAAGAGCAGTGCCCTCAGGCACAATCACG
This sequence comes from Coriobacteriia bacterium, assembly GCA_009779395.1. Classification (GTDB taxonomy): domain Bacteria; phylum Actinomycetota; class Coriobacteriia; order WRKU01; family WQUG01; genus WQVN01. Next base: position 5,799 of record WREJ01000034.1, on the reverse strand, counting down.
CGACTACCGTTGCTAATAATGTTGGCAGATCCGCGTGTATTGGCACCACGTCCCGCGTTGGTACCACGCGCTACTCCTTCAAAAAGGCCGGCTGTCGCTGGCACGTCTGATCTGGGCATGATGTAATCAAGCCACTGGTCTGCAAAAGTGCCACCGAGGGCTCCTGTAAATGCGCGTACAAATCCCATGTACTTTTCCTTTCAATCAAAACCTGATGTTGGTCGAATGTTTTTGGCAGTTACTATTCTACCGCGGAGCTCTGCAAATGGGCAGTAATTACTTCAAACTATGGTACAGTGAAATCTATGGTTTCTCGGGGTTTACAGCAAAAGGGGCGTAGCGGTCTGGATAGTGCCGTTGCGGCAGTGGTCGCCTCTTTAAAGTCTGGCGCAAAATCACCTGCTGACTATAAAATCGGCTTTGAACATGAGCAGCTGGTTGTTGACCAGGACAACTTTACCGTTCCCTTTGCTGGGGAGAAGGGCATTACCTCCATTCTTGAGCAACTATCACCGCGCTACGACCAGCGTATCACCGCAGACCCCCACGACCCCAGTAGTCCCCTGATTGGACTGACTCGTCCAGATACAGCGATTACCCTTGAACCGGGTGCGCAGCTTGAGTTTAGCTCGCAACCCTTTTGGCAGGTAAGCGAGCTGACCACTTTGTGGAACAACTATCAGGCAGAGTTGCAGCCGATTTTGGACAGCTTTGGCTATCGCGCGCTTGATGTGGGGTATCAGCCGCGTACTTTGGTCGCAGACATCGTTTTGCTGCCCAAACAACGCTACGAGATGATGAATCAGCACTTCAAGGGAACGGGCGAGCGCGGCATTAATATGATGCGTGGTACCGCCTCGACCCAGGTTGCCATCGACTATGACAGCGAAGCCGATGCCCTTGTTAAAATGCGCGTGGCTGCGGCGTTGACGCCTCTGTTTTCGTTGCTGACTGACAATACGCCGCTGTTCGAGGGCGCGCCAGTAGAAGGCTACCTAAAGCGAACCGCCATTTGGAACGATGTCGATGCCGAGCGCAGCATGATTGTGCCGGGACTGTTCAGCCCTGGCTATGGCTTTGCCGATTATGCGCGTCATGTGCTGACCGCACCTATCATCCTGTACGATGTTGACGGTGTCGCGCAGGCAGCAGGCAACAAAGCGGCGATAGATTGCTACGACACAAGCGCGCTGACGCCACATGACATTGACCACATTCTGTCGATGTTTTTCTTTGATGTTCGCCTGCGCAATTACGTGGAAATCCGCTGCGCCGACAGCGTGCCAGAGTCCTACGCGCTGGCTTATGTCGCGCTGCTCAAGGGGCTGTTTTACGACCCGCAGAACTTAGCTGACCTGGACAAACTCTGCCAGCACTTCACCAATGACAGTGTGCCAAAAATCAAGGCAGCGCTGATACAAGATGGCTACGATGCTAATGTGAGCGATTTTTACGGGGAGTCTGTCCAGAACGCCCTGTTCGACCTGCTTGCGCGCGCGCAGCGCAGTTTGTTGGCACGCTGCCCCGAAGAAGCGGCGTACCTGCAGGTGTTCGAGCCGCTGGTCGCTGCAAAAACTACTCTGGCGCAGCAGCAGGTGTCGCTGTGACACTGACAACGGCACAGTTGCGCGACACATACCTGCAGATTGTGGGTGAGCTGCCCCATCTTGACCGTGCTGGCAGAGCAGCAGCTGCTGCCTATCTGACCCACTCTGAGGCGATATACCAGGGTGAGGTCTGCGACTTTCTGTACGTACCAAAACTGTACACCGCAACAGAAGTTGCACGCTTTGAAGAAATCGCTACGACCACTTACGCGATACTCGAAAAGGTGATTGCTGCCTATCTGGCTGACCCTGTCTATCGCAAACATTTTGACTTTGCGCCGCTGCTAGAAGAACTCATCCTGCTTGACCCGGGTTATACCTGCGCCCTGCCTATCATTCGTATGGACATTTTTTATGACGAAGATAGCGGCGACTTCCAGTTTTGCGAGTTTAACACTGACGGCAGCAGCGCCATGAACGAGGACCGCGAGATTAGTAATGCCCTTGCGCTGACACCCAGCTTTAAGACTTTTGCACACAAGCACCCCCTGCAGCCTTTCGAGCTGTTTGATTCTTGGGTGGACAGCTTTTTGCAGATATATGCTGAAACTACTGACGCACGCGACCGCCCCCAGATAGTCATTGCTGATTTTCTGGACATCTCGACACCTATAGAGCTTGCGCGTTTTGCTACACATTTTGCCCAGCGTGACCTGCACTGTGAAGTCTGCGATATTCGTGACCTGCGCTTTGACGGAAAGGCTTTGCGCAGTGCCAGCGGTATGCGCGTCGATGCTGTGTACCGGCGTGCGGTCACCGGCGACATCATAAAACGACATGGGCAAGTCGGCGATTTTCTGGCAGCCTACCAAGCACAAGCTTTTACGCTGATTGGGTCGTTTCGCACGCAAATCCCCCACAGCAAAATCAGTTTTCAGGTACTGCACCTGCCGCAAACACTGGCGCTATTGACCGCAGCGCAGCAGGATTTTATCCGCGCACACGTCCCCTACACCCTGCGCCTGAACGCGCAGCAGGCAGACTTCGCGAACATTCTGGAAGACAAAGATAGCTGGATAATCAAGCCCTTAGACAGCTACGGTTCAAAGGGAGTATGGGCAGGAAGAGAGCTTGACCAGCACTCTTGGGAAGATGTCGTGCGCAGCGCAGCGGCGAGCGATGACCACATAGCACAGCACTACGTGCAGCAGTACAGCGCGCCCAATCTGGAATCAGGATTCAGCCTGCCAGCACACAAAAAACCTGTCGAACAGGACAAGCAGCCTGCCGTCAAATACTATCGCGATTTAACGGGTCTTTTTGTCTATGGAGGTACATTCCATGGAATACTGGCACGAGCAGGTCAGCAAGACCGCATTTGCGCCGCCGCTAGCGGCAAAACCCTCGGCACATTCAGAACTGCAATTTAAAACTGAGTACATTCAAGTGGAAAAAGGTCAGAGTGCATCCAGGTGGGTGAGATTCGTGCTGATTTGCGAAAGAGGAAGCGCAGCGTAGTTGGTGCCTACGTGAGCATTTCTCTTTCTCAAATCAGTGCGGAGATCGCGCGCCTGGTGCGCTCCATTAATCGATTGTCTCTAGGTCGTCTTCCATCTCGCCATACTGCCCAATCCCCTCTTCACGCCTAATTTCTGGTGCTGCAGGAACTACAGCAGCAGCTGGCACGGCAGCCTCGGGTGCAACTGCTACTGCGACCGAGGAAGTCGGCATCGCAGCGGGTACTGGCACGTCAGCTGTTGCGGGGTTCTCTGCCACAGCTTCGCTGGCGACAGCGGGGATGTTACCAGTTGCTTCTTCTTCGGTCAAAACGGCAGCCGGTGTGCGCGTTGCATCCTGTTCGACGCTTTCAGGCAGAGGCACTTCTTTCAGGCGATTAACTGTTTCTGTAGCCTGTGCAACCACGCCAGCGCGAAAATCGTTTTCGGCTTCTTTCTGGCGGCGGAGCTCGGCCAGCAATATCTCTTTTTCATCACGTGCTGCAAGCAGCATCTTTTCTGCACGCGTACTTGCCTCTTCAAGGATTTGATCTCGTTGCTCCTGCGCCTTTTCTAGCACATCATCCGAGGCACGCTGGGCAGTCATCAAGGCATTATTAATGGTGTTACGCTCTGCCTCGAAATTCAAGGCCTGCGATTCTGCCTGTCCCGCACGTTTTGTCAAGACATCAATCTGGGCATGCAGCCGGTCAAGCTCGGTCGCAATCGCGTCCAGAAAGTTATCAACTTCATCCTCGCGATAGCCGCGCATGGAGTTCCCAAATTCCTTGCGATGTACGTCCATTGACGTGATTTTCATACAAGCCTTCCGTCCCTCGAAATCAAGATACCCCTTTATACCATAAAATGACCAAGCGGAGCACGTCCAATATCCCAAACATCCTGTCAATTGACAGACAGTACTTTTCAGCTGTATTTTTGCGCATAGCTGTCGAGCAGGTTGTTTATCATCGTTTGGTACTTTACGCCATTTTGGCGGGCAGCCTTCTTGAAGAAGTCGACGCTATCTTTGCTGAGCATTATAGTGACCTTTTGCTTCTCGGTCTTGAGTACCAGCTGATCTGGCGGCGGCAGCATATCATAGACTCGCTCGCCCTGCTGCAATGCAGTCTCGATAGCTGCAGAAGCCTCACGATAATCAACACTTGTTTTCGTTTTCATAAATGCGCTTTCCCTTTCGCCAGTAGCCCGCACCTGCTGTTGATTCTCAGTCCCGTCATGCCAATAAGACTTTTCTCAGCCTAAAGCTGTTTCTTCACTGCACTTTCCAAGGCATTAATCTCGGCAAGATATGCCTCTTCAATGTCGCTTAGGTGTTTTGCCTCATACTTGCGATACTCAGCTTTTGCCTTGTCCATGGCGTCTTTGTGACTTACCGAGCCAGCACCTACAAGCAACTTACGCTTAGCAGATTTTAGTTGCTCATCTAACTGGTCTACGTAATCTTGCATATACATCGGTCTTTGTTCAATGGCATTAATCTCTGCCATGTCAAAGTACCCTGACACAATATTATTAAGCACGCGCAACTCTTTTTCCTCAAGATAATTTTTGGCAATCATTGCTTCAGCTTGCGTTGGCTTTTTCCCCATAAAGGTTGCAAGTCCTAGATAGGGTTTATCAGAGTCAACGCGATAATAAATAACTTCTGCGGCGGTATGACCATGCGCCGCAAAGTGAAGTTTATTTTGCACAAGTTTGAAAAAAGCGATGGATTCATCTGCTTGAGGATTGTAGTCCATAGCCGTTGCATACAGGTCAAGAACTTGACGATACATTACTTTTTCAGAAGAGCGTATGTCGCGAATTCGCTGCAGTAAATCTTTCCAGTAATTGCCCCCACCCAAGTTTTTTAGGCGTTCATCATCCATTGTGAAGCCCTTGGTGATGTATTCGTGAAGCCGCTCGGTTGCCCATCTTCTAAAGCGGGTAGCTGTCTTAGAGTTAATGCGATACCCAAGAGAAATAATCATGTCAAGATTGTAGTGTTCCGTATGATACTGCTTTCCATCAGCAGCAGTTGTAAAGATTTTCTTTACAACTGCCTTTCTTTCCAGCTCTCCCTCAGAAAGAATGTTTTTGATGTGCTGCCCCACATTCTGCTTGCTAGTAGTGTAGAGTTCGGCAAGCTGCAGCTGGGTCAGCCAAAGCGTCTCACCCTGCATTTGAACGGCAACCGTAACCAGCCCATCACCCGACTGATAGATAACAATTTCGCCGCCAGTAGCCTCTTTCTGCTTTTTGTCTGACACAAGCACCTACTTTCAAGAACGTAAACAACTGTTCGTATGATAGCAAAGAAGTCCCCGACCTGTAAATGAATTTTGAGAAAAATAAATTGGCAGAGCACGTCCATTTTTGGACGTGCTCTGCTTGTTCGTAGTCACTATGTGTCAGTACATCAGTAACTCAAAACTTCCACCCCGTCACCCCAGGCTCTGACCTGGGGTCTCTGCACAAGGTGTGTGCTAGTGCGTCAGCACCTGCAGTTCCATCTCACGTTTACTACGCCTCGTGGCAGTCACTATCACTAGCAATGCTGCGACTGCTGCTAGCAGCAATGCCAGACCAAACTTGCCAATATCGAGTCCTGTTGGTGGAACAAAAAAGTCCGTATTGGTAAAGTCTGCCGTATTAGCAGCTTCGCCTAATGTTTGCTCTCCTGTACTCAGTGCAGTGTTTGGTGTACGTTCTGGTGGGTTAATAATCGATGTATCGATGACACCATCAGTACG
>WREJ01000033.1 GCA_009779395.1 Coriobacteriia bacterium | reverse complement strand
TCTCAGTGGTATCTGTCATCTGCACTGTACAGTTATTGCAGTCATTTCATGTACAACAGCACCATACTCTGGTGTAGGAAAAATTGTAGCACGCTGGTCGTACTCCCTCAAAATGTTCATGATTGGGGGGAATTGGGGCTGAAATGCCATTTTTGCGGACAAACACTAAGGAAACCCCGGAGGAGGTACTTACGCACCTTTCGGGGGTTTCGATACATCTAAAATAGCAAATTTGCTACCTAATGTCAATGATTTCGCCGTGTCGATTGACAAACTTGAGCCTCTGTAAGCCCCTTATCTCTGTTGACCATTTTGCCAGTTCTCGTGCAATGGCTTTGTCGGGAATGCGCTTGACACGATGGGAGTCAAAGATTATCTTATCGCACTGCTTTATCCCACGACGCAGGTTCTTTTCAACCAGTGATAGCTTAGCACCGTTAGGAGCCTTCATTTCCCACTTGATACCATCAAGCAGACAGTCTGCTGTCGTTTCTCGTTTTCGCTCGCTTCTGCGAATAAACTCAACGCTGTGCCCAGCCTTAGCTAAGGCACGTGCGGTTTCTAGCTCGTGCGGCCACACATTAACCCCTTTTGGAACGATAATTCGTCCATCAGTTTCTGTGGAATTTTCATTGCGGACAATCATGGTTTTTCTACCCTAGCAAGGGTCTGAGCAAAGCACAAGCAAATAAACGCCAATTGCCACTATTGACAATTTTTTACTGTCACCGACAACTACTGATTAACCAATGGAACACTGATAGTACAGGTAGTCCCCTCACCCTTTTCGCTTTCTATGGTCAACTCTCCCTGGTGGCGGTCTACGATTTCTTTGGCGATGGTCAAACCGACACCAACACCACCCGTTGCGCGTCCGCGTGCGTCATCTGCACGCCAGAACCGTTTAAAGATGTGTTCTAGACTGTCTTGGTCGATGCCAACACCCGTGTCAGAAACAGAAAGGTAAGCAGCGTTACCTCGCTTAAAGGTACGCACGCTAATGGTTCCGCCAGCAGGAGTGTAGCGCGCCGCGTTTGCCAGCAGGTTCGTGATGGCTTGCTGCAGACGAGAAACATTGCCGTTTACTAGCAGACCTTCTGCGAGGTTCGTCTGTATGTGCAGGTGCATCGATTCGATACGCGCCAAATTGATAGCAAGTGATGCGTTTACTGGTTCGTTCAGGTCAATATGTGACAGGGGGAATGCTTCTTTGTGGCTTTCGAGCAGGGTCAAATCCAGCATGGCATTGGTCAGTCCCGTCAGACGCTTTGTTTCACGGCTGATAATCTGCAGGTGTTCAGTGTCTGCAGGGTAAATACCGTCCTGGATTGCCTCTAAGGTTGCCTGAATACTCATCAGGGGTGTACGCAATTCATGAGCAACGTCGCCCGTCATATTACGCTCGCGTTCGCGCCGTCGTGAAATGGCGTCTGCCATGTTGTCAAAAGTGATTCCTAGCTGGGCAATCTCGTCGTCACCCACCAGGTTTGCACGCGCGTTTTCGTCACCGTCACGCATTCGTCTGGCAGCATCGGTGACCTTTTGTATGGGCATCACCAGGCGGCGTGAATAGGACAGGCCAACAACTGTCGACACAATAATGGCAACAAAACCAGAAACACTGAGGGCAAGCAGCGAAGTTGCACGCATTTCCAGGTCGTGGTTGGTTAAAAGGCCCGCTGACCCAAAGGCATACACACGAACCTCACCCACCTGGACAGACTCCCCATCCTGATCTACCATAACCGCTGCCGTTACCACATCACGGTCACCGGCTCGCAGTATTTGCAGACCCTGATTAACCCCCTGACTGCTGTAGTTCTGGTCGGCGTAATTCTGGTCAGCAGAGGCAGGACCAGCGCTGTCATGCGGATGCAGGGCAAACAGCTTTTCGTCGTACAGCAGATGACCATCGCTGTCAAAAATCTGCACCGAGATATCCTGGCGCACGGCAACTTGGGGAATAGCGGTCGCAGGAGAGAAATCCCAGCCATCAAACAGTGCATAGGCTTCTGCTGCCTGACTGGCTACATATGCTGCCTTGTCCTCAAGATTTCTACGCACGTATCCCTCAAAGGCAAATGACCAGGCAATATAGGTGATAACACCTGCTAAAATTGCCGTCATTGCCGCAACAAGGGCAAACGCAAAGCCTAAACGCGAGGCAAAAACGCTGCGACTATTCGTGCGCGTCAAAGCGGTAGCCTACTCCATGAACGGTGGCGATATAGCGCGGGTGGCGGGGGTCATCACCCAGCTTTGCCCGCAGGTTCTTTATGTGAGAGTCAACGGTACGCTCGTAGCCTTCAAAATCGTAACCCAAAACCTTGTCGACCAGTTCCATACGACTGTACACGCGCCCAGGATAGCGCGCCAAAACCAGCAGCAATTTGAATTCGCTGACCGTCAGGTCACAATCCTCGCCCTTGATAAGCGCACGATGGCCGCCGACATCCAGTTCCAAATCACCGTATTTTAGAAAGTCGCGCTGGGGTATTTCTGTCGCATGAGAGCGGCGGAGCAAGACCTTAATTCGAGCAATTAACTCACGGGGCGAAAAAGGTTTGACCAGATAGTCATCAGCACCCGACTCAAGACCGGCAATGCGGTCCTCGACCTCGCCTTTTGCTGTCAGCATAATGATGGGAATGTCGCTTTTCGAGCGAATTTCGCGGCAGACATCCTCCCCAGCAATTTTTGGCAGTCGTAAGTCCAGCACGATAAGGTCAAAATTGTGCAGAGAAAAGGCATGTAATGCCGCTTCCCCGTCAGCTGCCGGGGTCACCCAGAATCCCTCGCGCTCTAGATAAGCGGCAACCGCATCACGAATGTTCTTTTCGTCCTCGACCAACAATACACGCTTTGTATCCATGTGTCCCCCTGTCGAAAACATAACAGTAGTAAGTTTAGCGCATATTGCAGAATTTGTGAACTATTTGTGAGCAGGATACTCCACGCGCTGCAGCGTCAAACCACAGGCTGCTGCGGTCAAACCTGCTGCGCTGCGATCACGCGCAGCTAAAATAGCAGGAATTTCGCTAGCAGCACGCTTGCCTGCGCCAACTTCTTGCAGAGTACCAACGATTATGCGCACCATCGAATGCAGAAAGGCGTTTCCCGTGACGGTGATTGCCAGCACTTCTTCGCCAAGACACTGCTGCGTCGCGATGTCTATCTGTGTTAGCGTACGCCGCGTGCTTTTGCCCTCATCTGCTGCCTGTTTAGCTGCTAGTGCGCTGCAAAAAGAGGCAAAATCGTGTTCGCCCAGCAGCTGGTCTGCAGCAAGACGCATCTGCTGCACATCAAGGGGACGCGCAACATGCCAAGCAAAATCAGCAGTAAAAATCGGCGGCTGCACCTGGTTAAAAATACGGTAACAGTAGCTACGCGACAGCGCATCAAAGCGTGCAGAAAACCCCGGTGCAGCGCGGCGCAGACCAGCGATGCTTATCTCTGCACAGGTCAGCGCGTTTAGTGATCGAAGCAACTGATTGCACTGACGGGTGTCAAGCAACAAGGGCAGGTCAAAGCTGACCACCTGAGCAGCAGCGTGAACGCCGGCATCGGTGCGACCAGCGCAGACGGTCTGTGGTGGCGTGTCCAAACGCAGTGCCACCGCCAGTGCCTGTTCCAACTCTTCTTGGATGGTGCGCACAGCAGGGTCGTTTTGACGCGCAAAGCCGCTAAAGCCCGCGCCCTTGTAGGCGAGGGTCAGCATATAGCTGCAGCGTTCCTGCGCGTCTGTCGCTGGGGTGGCAGTGATTGTTGTGCTCATGGACGTGCTCCTCCTTTTGCAAACAAGTCGTCTAGGCTAGCATGCGAGGCACAATGATGATAGCAAGGGTCGCAAAAACAGCAGCCGTCATGATGCACCGGTCAAGCGGGCGCAGCTGCAGGGTACGCAGGCGTGTGCGCAGGGGAGTCTGTCCATCTGCTGTGGGCGCGCCAGCAACGTAACAGCGTGCCTCCATAGCAAGCGCGAGGGTATCAGCACGACGAAACAGCTGTACCAGCAGGGGTATCAGGACAGGAATCCATGCCTTGAGGCGCGTAAAAATGCTGCCACTGCTAAAGGGTGCACCACGCGCCGTCTGTGCTTTGACGATGGTCATCGCCTCTTCCATAATGGTCGGAATAAAGCGCAGAGCAATAGACAGCATCATCGCAATGTCGTCAATGGGAACGCGCAGTGCGCGCAGTGGCTTCATCAGCAGAGTCAGTCCATCTGTCAGTGCCACCGGCGAAGTGGTCAGTGTGACCAGCATTGACAGCAACATGACGTCAACCAGCCGCAAGGTAAACAGGCTGCCGCGCAAAAAACCCTCAAAGCTAAAAGCCAGCGGTGCCCAGTCGATACTGTGCAGCACCAGGGTCAACACGATGATAAAGCTGATGGGTCGCAAGACACGCAGCAAAGGTCGCAGCGGGATTTTTGCGCTGATAACAAGGGTCACCACAAGGGCAAAAACTGCCAGAATAGGTGCCCACGCCAGGTAAGTAAACAGCGAAATGATGATAAGACCAGCAGCGACTATCTTTGTGCGCGGGTCACAGCGGTGCAGCAGCGAATCACCCGGAATAAACAGCGAGAAACTAGCCGTGTTGCTGCCACGCTTCTTTTTTTTCTGCGGCTGTGGCTGTGATTCTTGCTGGGTTTCTGCCAGCGTCTGGCTGGTAGTGCTCTTTTCGGGAACGTCCTCTGCAGGGGTCTTTTCTTCAAAGAGGGTACCGTCGCGGATTTCATAGATGCGCGTGGCGATAGAGGCAAACTGCTCGGGGTTGTGCGTGACAACAATAACGCCGCTGTGTGCGGTCAGTGCTGCGATAAGCGCGCGCACCTTGTCGCGCCCCTCGGCATCAAGCGCGCTGGTTGGCTCGTCTGCCAGAAAAAATCGTGGCTTCATCGCAACAATGCCAGCGATGGCTGCACGGCGCGCTTCGCCACCCGACAGCAAAAAGGGTGAGCGGTCGCCAAAATCTGCGGGCGACAATCCCACCTGCAGCAAGGCTTCGCTGGCAAGCTCTGCTGCATCAGCGGCACTTGCGCCCAGATTGCGCGGCCCAAAAGCAACGTCTTCTAGCACAGTTTCAGAGAACAGTTGCAGCTCGGGGTCTTGAAAGACCAAGCGTGCGGTCAGGTCAGCCGCGGAGTCTGTCCATGCCTCCCCCTTTTTGCCCGTATCAGCAGCCATTGTATGTGCGTCTATAGCCACGCCGTCTTTCAGCACCCTCAGCGTACCAGCATCGGGCTCGATCAGGCCTGCCAAAACATTAAGCAGGGTCGATTTTCCGCTGCCCGTGTCACCGCGAATGACAATCAGCTCGCCGCTTGATACCTGCAAGCTGGCGTTTTGCAGTGCTGTGGTCTGCTGCGTGCCCATCTGATAGGTCAGTGCCAGATTATCAGCACACAGGGTGTAACGTTGCTGGTCAGACTCTCCAAAAGGGGCACGCTCGATTGGGGTAAGACCAGCATCAATGCCCCACAGCGCAAAGTGTTCGCGCTGTTCTTGCAGCTGCTCAAAGCTGCCCTCAAAGGCAATCATGCCCTGATGCAAAACGGCAACGCGGTCGGCGCGCGCCATCTCGTCCAAATCGTGAGTGACCTGCAGGATACCCGTTCCCTGTGCTTGCAGGTCGTCAAGCACTGCCAGCACATCTGCGCGTCCGCGTGGGTCAAGGCGTGCGGTAGGCTCGTCCAGTAGCAGGTAATTGGGGCGCAGCGCCAAAGCACCAGCAATGACCAGACGTTGCTTTTGCCCCCCCGAAAGCGTGTGTGGTTCGCGCGACTCAAGTCCTGTCAGACCAACACGCGCCAAAGCCTCGTCGACCCGTGTGCGCAACTCTGCCAGGGGCAGCCCCAGATTTTCGGGGCCAAAAGCAACGTCGTCTTCGACACTGGTTGCAACAATCTGGTCATCAGGACGTTGTTGCACGTAACCAACGCGCCGGCGCACACTCTGAACCTGCTGGCGATTAAAGGGATCAAGGTCATCGACACGAATTTGTCCGCCTTCGATTGCCTGCAGGCCAACAATGGCGTGCAGCAGGGTCGACTTGCCACTGCCATTGGCACCAACCAGTGCCAGACGCTCGCCGGCTGCAAGCCGCAAGGAAAGGTCGCGCAGCACCTGACGACGCGCCGCTATGTGCGAAACGGCAATCATCGAGAATTAGTGTGGTTTCAGATCATCAAGCGCGACAGCAGCAGCAGCCGTTTCAGCACTTTTTTTAGAATCGCCAGCAGCACGTGCACAAGGACGACCATTTATCAGAACTTCTGCGCAAAAACTCGGCGCGTGAGCAGGACCTTCTTCAGAAATAATGCGGTATGCCACCTGTCCGCCGTCTTGCTGGACCAACTCTTGCAATTCACTTTTAGGATTTGCCGACTGCGCAATATAGGCTGGGTCGACGTATTTTTCTAGCTGCGACATTACCCACTGGTACGCTCGGTCAAAGCCAGCGTCCAGATACAGCGCACCAGCCAGGGACTCAAAGCTGTCTTCGAGGGCACGCGTCATACCCCGCGCCGACTGACTTTGTTCGCTTGCACCAAAGACAATCAGCTGGTCAAAACCAGCTTCGCGCTGCTTTTCTGACAGAAAAGAACCCTGTACCACGGCAACACGCATCTTTGTCAGGTCGCCCTCGTCTGCCTGCGGCCAGTGCCGGTACGCGTAGTCAGCAACACAGAGCCCCACAACAGCATCGCCCAAAAACTCGAGGCGTTGATAGCTGCACAAAGGCTGATTTTCGACCGCCGAGGGGTGCGTTAAGGCAAGCTCGACCAGTTCTTTATCGCGAAAACTGTGGTCGGTAAAATCCTCAACAGCAGCAATGCGATCCTCAATTGTCAGATTAGCTGTTGGCAAGAACGTAGTCAACCGCATCGCCCACCGTCTTGATTTGCTCAAGTGCTGTGTCGGGGATGCTGGTCTCAAACTCATCCTCAAAAGCCATGACAATCTCGACTAAATCCAGCGAATCAGCGCCCAAATCATCAGCAAACGAGGCCGCCTCGACCACTACCGCCGCGTCACTTCCCAATTGCTCGACAACGACCTCGGTAATGCGACCTAGTACCTGTGTGCGATCCATCAAAGACCCTCCTGTTTTTGGTTCATCGTGCTTGTTTCTTTGTAGGGATGTATTCTACCACCTAAACACGAGCATATTCAGTTCAGTACCGCAGCTGTTCTCGAGGCTCTTCTACAGGGTGTTGATAAAACGCTCGAGTCTGACCATGGCTTCTTTCAAATCTTTGAGCGAATAGGCATACGAGATACGCAAAAATCCTTCACCCGAAGCCCCAAAGGCAGTTCCTGGCACCACAGCCAGGCGTTCTGTGTGCAGCAGACGGGTCGCAAAGTCATCCGATGTCATGCCAAATTTCTCGATGCTGGGAAAAATGTAAAAGGCACCAAAGGGCTCGAAGCAGGGCAGACCCAGTCGCTTGAACTCTGCGACCAAAAACTCGCGACGTTCGTTGTAAGCTGCGCGCATTGCCGCTACCTGGTCGTCACAATCTGTCAAGGCAACAATCGCTGCGTACTGGCTGGTTGTTGGCGCACACATAATGGCGTACTGGTGCAGTTTCAGCAGTTCCTGAATTATTTCAGCAGGACCACAAGCCCAGCCCAAACGCCAACCCGTCATCGCAAAGCCTTTCGAAAAACCATTGATGACAACAGTTCGCTCGCGCATACCAGGAAAGCTCGCAATCGAAGCATGCTTGTCCAGATAGTTGAGTTCAGAATAAATCTCATCCGAGATAACGTACATGTCGTTCTGCTTCACAAAGTCTGCGATAGGTGCCAGCTCGTCTTTTGTCATGATGGCACCCGTTGGATTATTGGGAAATGACAAAACCAGCACCTTCGAGCGTGGCGTCAACGCCTGCTGCAGTTCTTCAACCGTCAGCTTGAAGTCGTTTTTGTTTTGCAGCGGAATCACCACGGGCACGCCGTCTGCCATGACTGTACAGGGATGATAGGACACAAAGCTGGGCTCTGGCAGCAAGACTTCGTCACCAGGGTCAAGCATACAGCGTAGTGCTGCATCAATGGCCTCGCTCCCCCCTACGGTCACAAGCACCTCTGTCTGTGCACCGTAGTCAACGCCAATGCTGCGAGACATATAGCGGCTAATCTCGTCACGCAGTTCTTGCAGCCCCGCGTTAGAGGTATAGGTCGTCTGACCCGCCTGCAGCGAGGCAATGCCCGCCGCACGCACATTTTCAGGCGTATCAAAATCTGGTTCTCCCACACCCAGAGAAATAACGTCATCCATCGTCGCCGCAACATCAAAAAACTTGCGAATGCCAGACGGCGGAATCCCAACAATTTTCTGCGAAAGAGGACTTCTCATAACAGCTCACCGATATCCTTTCAACAAAAGCGCACCTACATTGTATTGTAGCGCAGCTTTAAAGGTGGTGACAGGAATTAAGCGGAGAAGTGCGTCCAGCATCCAGAGCACCCTACAAAAGCGGGCGTTATAGTACTATTGCATACAGCACATATCAGACCACCAGCAAAGCCTTTCGAGAGGAGTCCGTCCATGCATGATGCACCACAGTCCCGGGTTTGGGGTGCCTTAGGCTTTGCTTTTCTCTATGCCCTGGTTTTTGCTCTGGCGCAGCTGCTTGCCTCTATTGCCATTTTTGGTTTCATTGCCATTGATTCTGGTACGCGTGCTATTGCCAATGGCAGCTTGGACTTAAATGACCCCAATGCTACAGAGGCTTTTGTTGCGGCACTGATAGACAGTCATCTGACAACAAGCGTACCGTGGATACTGCTTGCTTCTGGTCTGATAACGCTGCTGGTTTGCTGGCTAATCGTCAAGCGGCGCGGCTTTAGTCCGCTGCAACATGCTGGTATGCGCGCCACCACACCAGTCGTGTTGCTTTCTGCACTGGTTTTAGGCATCGGCTTTTCTTTGGTCTTTGACGCAATCTTTTCCCTGCCCGCACTCGAAAGCATACATGACCCCGCAACCGTCCAGAGGCAATCGCTGCTTTTTGGCTCGATACTGACAGCAATTATTGCCTCGACAATTGTTCCCATAGCAGAAGAAATCATCTTTCGCGGCTATATCTTAAGCGAAATGCGACGTGGCATGCCACTACTACCTGCGGTTTTGCTTAGTTCAGCCATTTTTGGCGTATTCCACGGAACTGCCATGTGGGCTTTGATGGCAATGGGAATGGGACTGCTGTTTGCCTGGGTCGCCCTGCGCGCCCGCAGCGTGTACGCCAGCATCATGACCCACGTTGGCGTCAATGCTACCAGCTTTATTTTTGTGTGGTTGAAACCCAGCGGCTCGCAAACCTTTCTGCTGCTAATCGCCGTAGGTGCTGCAATTATAATTGGAGCTGCGATAGTCTTTCTGCGAAACACCCAAAAGGAGCAAGAATGAACGTCACAAGAATCGTCGTCGGAGAACTAAAGACCAACACCTGGCTGATTGAAGGCCATGCAGAAGGCGATGGACAGACTCCGCTGCTTATTGTTGACCCCGGGGCAGAGCCTGACCGGATTATTGCTGCTGTTGCCGAGCGTCCCGTTGCTGGTATTTTGCTGACGCACGGGCATTT
>WREJ01000032.1 GCA_009779395.1 Coriobacteriia bacterium | reverse complement strand
CCTTTCTGGCGGCAGCAAATTCAAGCGCGGTTCAAGCGGTTTTTGATCCTGTTATTACCCACGTTCAGAATATGTTGTCACCAGCAGATGATGCATTGACAGCAAATGAAGCACCAGCGGTAGTTGGCAGCGGATTTTCATCACTTAGTTCTTTGGATATCGTTCCTGCGGCAACAACTTTTTCTGCAGGTGAACGCCACTCCCTTGCCGTCAAGGATGATGGCACGCTCTGGTCATGGGGAGCTAACACAAGTGGCGCAACAGGATTCGGCATTACAGAAGACTGGCAACTAACACCTGCACAAGTAGGCACTGCTACTAACTGGACACAGGTGTCTGCAGGAGGTTGGCACTCTCTTGCCCTCAGGTCAGATGGTACCCTCTGGGCATGGGGAGATAGCGGAAATGGACAAACAGGACTCGGTGGTTCAGGCAGGCAAACAACACCAGCACAGGTAGGTACGGCTACTAACTGGACACAGGTGTCCGCAGGACAGATCCACTCCCTTGCTATCAGGCAAGATGGTACGCTCTGGTCATGGGGAAATCATTCAAATGGCAGAACAGGACTCGGTACTACAGCAGGCAGGCAACTAACACCTGCACAAGTAGGCACTGCTACTAACTGGACACAGGTGTCTGCAGGAACTGAGTACTCCCTTGCTATCAGGCAAGATGGCACACTCTGGTCATGGGGAAATAATGGAAATGGCAGAACAGGACTCGGTACAACAGCAGGCAATCAACTAACACCGGCACAGGTAGGTACGGCGACTAACTGGACGCAGACCTCTGCAGGAGAGGCCCACTCCCTTGCTATCAGAGCAGATGGCACCTTATGGGCATGGGGAAGTAACTCACTTGGCAGAACAGGACTGGATACTACTACAACCAATCAAACAACGCCGGCGCAAGTAGGCACTGCTACTAACTGGGCGCAGGTGTCTGCAGCAAGGAATCACTCCCTTGCTATCAAGGCAGATGGCACCCTCTGGGCATGGGGACAGAATGCAGAGGGCAGAACAGGACTCGGTGTTGCATCAGGCAATCAAACAACACCTGCACAAGTAGGAACTGCTACTGACTGGCTCTTGGCTGATGCTGCTGTTGTTGGTGAGGCTGGCAGCGGTGCTTATTCCCTCGGCATGAGAACAGATGGCACTTTGTGGGGATGGGGCAGAAATGCAGATGGTCAACTAGGCCTCAATGACACCACCCAACGTACTGTTCCCACCCTTATCGGCAGCGGCTTTGAAACAGGTCTTGAACCTCCTGATGGTGACGCAGCAGTTATCGCAACACTGCCAGCCACAGATGCAACAGACATTACAGAAAGCAACACAACGCATATCAGCATATTTTTTGACAAAGAAATGAATCCAGCAGTAATGGGTACGGTAGCTCTTACCAACAGGGCAGCAGTTAATCTGTCGCAAGCAGAATGGCGTGCATCTACGGCAACTGACCCTGGTGGTGATAGGGGCAATAATAGTGTACTGACAGTACCCCTCATCCTTTTTGCATCTGACACCCTACATCAAGTTGTTGTTTCAGGTTTTCGCTGCGTTGCAAATGATGAACCTATGACAGCACACAACTGGACCTTTACCACAGGTACCGTTATTCCTCCCGCACCATCAGAAATAGATATTGCAATTACCAAAAACCTGCAAATGCCGGTAGGAACAATAACGCCTGACACCGAATTTGCTTTTGACATCACAGCTTATAGCTTTAACAATGAAACAGATCAGGCAGACTTCTTGCCAACAATTGCTGTCTCTAACATCACTTTCTCAGCTTCAGATGTCGCAACAGTGACAGGTGATGTTAGAACCGTGACAAAGGTTTCTGATGTCTTACTAGGAAACAGTGTAATCTTTCCTTCACCGGGTCTTTTTACCTATCGCATTAGTGAAAGAACAGATACCTTTAGCAACACCACCACAGAAACAATGACTTTTGACTTAAGCGTCTACCAAGTCACCTTCATAGTACTACCTGACTTTGATGCTGGCACAAACTACGTCAGTGCGATTCTTGTACAAGAAGTTCTACCAGGTGACGTACTGGGTAGCAAACTCGAAGATTTAGAAACTGCTTTGACATTCACCAACACTTTTGTCAGAAACGTCGAAATTGATCCAACAGACCCTCTGGCAACAGGTGGCTTGCGAATTTCAAAGACAACTACAGGAATCATGCCAGATTTCACGAGAGCCTTTGATTTTGATGTTAGACTCAGTTCTCCGTCCCTTGCAACAACGATAACACCACCCATCATCTATCGAGCACAGATTATCGATACACTGACAAACGAGACCATTGGTTCTGTCATCGAATTTACCGATGAAGTTACGAGAACTGTGGCTTTGACCCACAATCAAACACTGGTGTTTCTTGATACTCATGTGGGAACCAGATACACAGCAGTAGAACTACCGGTATCTGATTACACACCACATGTTATCGTACACACCGATGGTGTGGTTGATACGTCTATCATAAATCCACCAGAACGTACGGTAAACGTCAGCCTCAGTACCGGCGAGCAAACATTAGGTGAAGCTGCTAATACAGCAGACTTTACCAACACTGACTTCTTTGTACCACCAACAGGTCTCGACATTGGTAACTTTGGTATGGCGCTGCTCCTGATGGCGATTGCTGGCTTGATTGTACTGGTCAGTGCTACGAGGCGTAGTAAACGTGAGATGGAACTTGCGGTGCTAACGCAGTAGCACACACCTTGTGCAGAGACCCCAGATCGAGTCTGGGGTGACGGGGTGGAAGTTTGAACGCACAAGAGGGGGGCGCTCTTGATGAACAGGAGCGCCCCCCTCTTCAATTGGCAAGGCGTACTGTGGAGTGAGGGGGAGGGTACTCAGCACTCTCCGCAGCAAAATGTCATCCATTTCTCAAATGTGTGTCCCGCGCGAGGACTGTGCAGATGTATCCTCCCCCTCACTCCACAGGGACAATCTGATAGTTCAACGCCGAGATCGCGCGTCTGGTGTGCCCTGCTAGGATCTTGCAGACAATGCCCCTCTTACCATTCGCGGATCCAAACGCCACAATAGGTACATCTCTGCTGCCATGCCAAAGCCGCAATCATTGCAGACGTCGGTCTCTTTGCCGCGACAGGCAGAAAAGCGCGTTCCGTCACTCATGATGAAATTGCTAATCCAGCACTGACTTTTGTGGATGTAATTTTGCGGGTCACGCATTAACTCGATAGCAGGTAGCGAGTTCATCAGGGGAAAGCCAGCTTTTTTCAGCTTGATAGCCTGGTCAATGACAGCATTGCGCTGCTTGGCAGTAGGAACCAAATCGTGTGATTCGAAAGGCGTGTAGAAAGAAAATGCCATCTTTTTTAGTTGTGGCGTGTTCTGGACAATCTCTGCCACCTTTTCAAAATCCTGCCAGTTCTCGTTGGTCACACACATATTGGCGTTCAGTTTGGGATGGTCAGACTCCCGAATATTTTTCATGGCACGGTCAAAACTGCCCTCGCCGCGCTGACTGTCGTGAAAAGTGCGGTCGCCGTCGATGCTAACCCACATCAGGCTGGACTTCGCAATGATAGGAGCCTGTGCATTGGTGGTCACCGTCGTCGAGAAAAAGCCCATCGATTGTGCTAGGTCAATCAGCGTGTTGATGTCTGCTGGCTTGCCGCCGCACATCGCGCGCGCTTCCTCGCTGTCGTCAGTCCACAGTGATGGCTCGCCACCCTGAAAGTCGATGATGCGGCTGCCCAAATCCAGACAGTACTGCAGCTCTTCTTTCAGCTGCGCCAGCGATTTCGAGCGTGAGTGGCGTCCCTCGCGCACAATTGCGCAGTGTTTGCAGTCCAGATTGCAGCGGTCGGTGATAAAAACAACCGATTGCAGCGGCTTGCGTTTGCCCAGTATACGACACTGCACAAACCACATCATGTAGTAGGGAAGTCCTTTTAGTTGCGCCATAACACAGTCCTTTTCTCGAAAGCCAGTCCTTTGTCCTGATACTAGCCTACCAGTTCTATAAATACCAGGGAGTAAATCCAGTGATGGCAAGTATCAGTGTTACCTGTATCACCAAATTGCGCGCCAACATCCAGCGCGACATAAACCAGTCAAGGTCAGCAGCACGGTACTTTTCCCAGTCACCAAAGCCACCCATCCATCGCTGCGGCACAAAAGGCGCGTCGCGCCCGTCAATGCCAGCAGCGTAACCCAATGCGCGGCGTACAAAAACAAAACTGAGGGGATAAGTCAGTACGACCAGCACCGCCAGCAGTGGCAGATAGCCCAGCGCAACGCCAAGCAAAATCGTTGTCTGTGCCAGTCCCACAAACAGCACATTGGCAGCAACAGCTGTTTGTGGCGAACCCAACAAGATGGCAAGTGTTGTGCGGCCGGCAGCTTTGTCGGGTTCGAAATCCATCACCGCATGCATATGTACAATGTTTGCCACCAAAAGACCTACAGGAATCGAAGAAAACACAGCAAGCATCGTGATTTCGCCACAGACTACAAAAGAAGCTGCGATAACCAGCACCGGTCCAAAGACAATGCCAACAACTAACTCACCGAGGCCGCGATAGCTCAAACGCAAGGGGGGACCTGCATAGCTAAGTCCCAGCAGCAGCGTAATGCCGGCAAAAAGCAGTATCTCCCAGCCACGCAGCGCAAAAATAATCGCAGCAGCAGCCAGAGCAATTGCGATAAACACAGTCGCAACTCGTCGTGTGTCAGCTAAAGTGACGCTGCCGTCCTTTAAGTAAGAGCACTTGCCCAGACGTGCGCGAAAACCACCGTCAGTCAGTTTTTCGCGGGCAGCAACGGCTCCCTTTTTCATGTCAAAGTAGTCGTCAAAAAGGTTCATGCCAGCGTGTGCAAAGGTGATGCCAGCGATTCCTAAAAACGCCAGCAAGACACCCATGGTGACCAGTGCTGGACTGACTCCTCCCTCAACTCCTGCGCTGTATAAAAGGGTGCTTAATCCCAGGGCAGCGCCCAGGGTGAATGCCATTATCGATTGGCCAAAAGATGGTGGTCGTGCGGCGCGTAGCCAAAACGCGAGTGATTGTTGTGCGAGCATTGCAGATATCATTCCTCTCTGTCGATTAAAACCTCACATATTGTAACAGTTTGCGCGCAGGGGGTGGTGAACTTTATTTGCGATAGGGTAGTATTGGTGGGTTGAAAAACGTGGTGGTCGATTGCCACCATAGATTATCGCATTTAGGAATAGAGGAAAATCTTATGAGGAAGAGTACGTCCAAAACAGCTATGTCTGTGTTGTTGTTGGCTCTGTTGCTGTTAGTTATGTTCGCTTTGCTGTTTGTGTCTGCCTGCACGGGTGATGCTGACGACCAGCAAATCAGCGATGACCTGGCGACCGATGTGCCGCTGTTGCCCCTGACCATTGCTACGGTTCCTGCTGATGACCTGCTGCCCCTGTGGGTTGCCCAGCAAGCGGGCATTGACCGTGAACTGGGTCTTGACCTTGACATAGTAACCTTTGCGTCCTCGCGTGATATGTTAGCAGCAATCACCGCTAACGAGGCACAGGGTGGTTCACTGTCGATGCTCTCGGTTTCGCAGCTGACTTTGGGCGGCATTCCCACCCAGGCAGTCATGCGTCTGGCACCCTCGCGTGGTGCGGTTGTTTCGAGTCCCGGCAGTGGTATCCTTCAAGCTGACCAGCTTGCCGGCGTTCCTGTCGCAGCCAGCGAGGCATCCCTCGAAGAGTTCATCCTCTACCGTGCGCTGACAGCAGTTGGTGTCCCCGAGGATCAAATACTGTTAGAAGCTGTCGCTGATTTACGAGCACGTCGACAACTGCTGATGGCTGACCAAATTAAAGCATCGACCATGCCCTGGACCTTAGCCTCAGTTCTTGGTCAGCAGGGTGCCAATATTTTGGTCACCGAGAAAGACATCGAGCCCTTTACCTCGACCGTACTGGGTATGCGCAGTGACTGGCTGGACCAAGACGGTGCAGCGCAGACCGTTGCAGTACTCTGGGAAGTCTGGAATCGTGGCGCAGATCTGATTAACGCCGACCCCGATGCTTATCTGGATTTGCTGGTCGAAGCAGCCAACTTGCCCGAAGAGTCCATCCAAGGTGGCTACGACATGCAAGTCTACGCCTCTGCTCGCCTGCCAGAACGTCAACAGGTGGAGGATATACTAGAGTGGGCGTATAGAAAAGGGTATGCAGAGGAAGTGATACCGTTCGAGGAGTTTGTCTACGAATAGTTAGAGCGCACCAGGCGCGCGATCTCCGCACTGAAAGTGAAAATCGGGAACACAAGCGAAGTGAGTGAACCTGATGCTTGCATCAGGTTCCGAACGAAGTGCAGTGAAGCCGTAGGCAATGCTCACGTAGGTCTTGCTACGCTCCGCTTTCCGATTTTCATTTCAGCACGAATCTCACCCACCTGGATGCACTCTTATTGTTTGATAGGGGTGTTACAATTCCCTCCATGAACCTCTCCTTTACATCCGACCTCAATGACCCGCAGCGCGAGGCTGTCCTGCACAGCGAAGGACCTCTGCTAGTGCTGGCTGGTGCTGGCAGCGGCAAGACGCGCGTTTTGACCTATCGAATCGCGCAGCTCGTGGCGAACTGTCAGGTGCCACCCTGGCATATTCTGGCGATTACTTTCACCAACAAAGCTGCCGGTGAGATGCGTGAGCGTATTACTGCGCATCTTGGCGATGCTGTCAAGGGCATGTGGGTTATGACCTACCATGCAGCCTGTGTGCGTATCCTGCGCAGCGAGGCGCAGGTTCTGGGATACAACAGCAATTTCAGTATCTATGATGACGATGACGCAAAGCGTCTGCTAAAAGACATCATGCGTGAACTCGATATC
Organism: Coriobacteriia bacterium; assembly: GCA_009779395.1. Classification (GTDB taxonomy): domain Bacteria; phylum Actinomycetota; class Coriobacteriia; order WRKU01; family WQUG01; genus WQVN01. The sequence continues at coordinate 2,888 of WREJ01000032.1, read as the reverse complement.
GACCCGCAGCACTTTCCCCTTGCGGGCATTCGCAATCGTATCTCGCAGGCAAAAAACCAGCTGCAAACTGCCGAGGACTTGCCAGAATTTGGAACGACTCCCGCAGACAGGCACACGCGTGCGATTTACGCGCGTTATACGCAGCGTTTGTTGGCAGCACAGGCGATGGATTTTGATGACTTGCTGCTAAACACAGCGCGCTTGTTTATGCAGCATCCTGATGTCTTGGCGCGCTATCAGGACCGCTTTCGTTATCTGCTGGTGGACGAGTATCAGGACACCAACCATGCGCAGTACATAATCACCAAGCTGCTGGCAGAAAAACATCGCAACTTAATGGTTGTTGGTGACGATGACCAGTCGATTTATTCGTGGCGTGGTGCTAATGTTGGCAATATTCTCGAGTTCGAGCGCGATTACCCCGAGGCGCACACCATCAAGCTCGAGCAAAACTATCGCTCGACGGGAAATATTTTGCAGGCGGCAAATGCCTTGGTTGCGCACAACAGCACGCGCAAGCCAAAGCAGCTGTTTACGACAGCAGACGCAGGCGAGCCACTACAGCTGTATCTAGCAAGCAGCGAGCATGACGAAGCCCGCTACATTGCTGCCCACATCGAGTACCTAGCACGCACGGAAGGACGCCCTCACAGCGATTTTGCGCTGTTTTATCGTACCAATGCTCAAAGTCGGGTACTCGAGGATGCTCTGCTGCGTGCGGGCCTGGGCTATCGCATTGTTGGTGGTACGCGCTATTTTGACCGCGCAGAAATCCGCGACATAATGGCCTACCTGAAAGTTGTCGTCAATCCAGCTGACGACATTTCGCTCCTGCGTATCATCAATACGCCGCGCCGAGGAATCGGCAGCACCTCTTTGCAGGCGCTGCAAAACCTTGCTGCCCGCGAAAGCCTGACGCTCGAGGCTGCTGTGCGCCGTGCTATTGCCACAGCTGACAGCGAGGACAGTCCCCTGCGCGCTGCCGCTACAAAAGCGCTCGGCAGCTTTGTAGCGATGCTTGATGAAATGCGTTCTTATCAGGGCGAGCTTGCTGTTGTTGTACAGTCGATAATCACTGCCTCTGGCTTGCTGGCGTCATTTGAGGCACAATCCAGTGAGCAGGCGGCTGGTCGTGCAGAAAATATCCGCGAGTTTGTTAACGTTGCAGCAGAGTTTCAGGCAACACACACAGAAAGCAGCCTGCCAGACTTTATGGAATGGCTCGCCTTGCGAACTGACCTCGACAGTTTAAGCGGCGAAAGCGACACGCTGACCATGATGACGGTGCATTCGGCAAAGGGGCTCGAATACCCGGTGGTGTTTGTGGCTGGGCTAGAAGAAGGCCTCTTTCCCCATGCGCACGCAAGCTACGATCAGGCAAGCATCGAAGAAGAGCGCCGACTTGCTTACGTGGCGATTACGCGCGCCCGCGAGCGACTTATTCTGACCCGTGCCGCCAGCCGCATGACTTTTGGTGCCCCTGCTCGGAATGCGCCCAGCCGTTTTTTGGCAGAGCTGCCCGCAGAATTGCTGCACACACAAGGCTTGGGTTCGGATGGCTTTGAGCAGCACAGCAGCACAAGGCAAGAGGCGAGGGAGGGCGTCCATGCCATGACGGTTCCCTGTTATGGTGGCGATCTGCCTCAGGCAAAAGAGGTCTTTGCTGTTGGTGACAGCGTCAACCACAAAATATGGGGCAAGGGTACTGTTGTGACCGTTGACGGCGATTCACTGAGCATCGACTTTGTGTCAAAAGGCAATAAAAATGTGATGGTGGGCTTTGCGCCAATTGTGAAAATTCGCTAAGCTTAGCTGTACCGAGGAGGTGACCATGACCGCAGGCACAAACGCAAGCACGAGCACAAAACAGCAGGTCTTAGCTATGCTAGAAGAACAGCGCGGCTGCAGCATTTCAGGTGAGTTGCTTGCGACCCAGCTGCAGCTTAGCCGCAACGCCATCTGGAAAGCCATCAAAGACCTGCAAAAAGACGGTCACCGTATTACGGCAGCACCCAACAGAGGCTACTGTCTGTGCGACGACAGCGATGTTCTGTCGGTTCAGGGCATACTCCCGCACCTGACGCCGGTAGTACCGCCCGCTGCGATTTTTGTGCACGACCAGCTGGAATCGACCAACAAAACGGCAAAAGAGATGGCGATTGCTGGTGCCGCGCACGGTACGCTTGTTATCGCACAGCAGCAAACGGCCGGCAAGGGGCGTTACGGCAGAGATTTTCACTCGCCAGCACAGGGCGGCATCTATTTCAGCCTGATACTTGACCCGCGCCAGCTGCCCTTTGACACGCCGACTTTGGTGACGGCGTTTACTGCCGTCTGCGTCTGCACCGCCATCGAAGCCTTGACGACAAAAACGCCGCAGATAAAATGGGTGAACGATCTGTTTTTGGATGGCAAAAAAATGTGCGGCATCCTGACCGAGGCAGTCATGGATTTCGAAAGCGGCACCACCGCGTGGATCGTTGTGGGCATCGGCATCAATTTCTCTGATGATGGCAGCACGTCTGCCCGTGATTTGCCTGCTACTGCTGGCTTTGTTTTTGACGCAGAGAAACCCCTGACGACCAGAAATCGCCTTATCGCAGAAATTGTCAACCGTCTGCTGTCAGCAGACATCAGCGAAAAAGAAGTGCTCGCACAGTACAAACAACGCATGTTTTTACTGGGTCAGCGGGTACGAGTCACCAGATCTGACGAGCAATTCGAGGCATTGGTGCTCGACATTGATGACAGCGGGCAGCTGGTCATACGTACTGACGACGGTCAGCAACTGACCCTCTCGGCGGGGGAGATTAGCATCCGCGCCCACTAAGCAATCATCTATTGCTTTGCCATCAATCACCCATCGCTGCTCACCGTGCAGCAGATTG
>WREJ01000031.1 GCA_009779395.1 Coriobacteriia bacterium | reverse complement strand
TGCCTGTTTTGTCCAGGCATAGGGTGTCAAGGTGCGCCATCGTTTCGATCGAATACATTTCCTGCACCAAAACTTCGCGCCGCCCCAGTTTGACCACGCCGGTAACCAGCGTGACAGCAATCAGCACCACCATGCCACGCGGAATCATACCCAGCATACCAGCTGTCGTCGACAAAATAGCACGCTGCGTGTCAACATGACTGATAAACAGAGCTTGCAGCAGCAGCAAAATACCCAGCGGCAGCGCAATCCAGCTGACATATTTCATCACCACGCCCAAAGCACCCATCAACTCTGAGTCGATGGGGCGATACTCCTTTGCCTCGATGGCAAGTTTTGTTGAATAGTTGTCAGCACCAACGTGACAAACACGAGCATAGCACTGACCACTGACAATAAAGCTACCAGAAAGCAGCTGGTCATCACGCTGCTTCACCAAGTGGTCAGCCTCGCCGGTAAGCAGTGCCTCGTTCGCTTCGATGTAGCCGTCAACTACCACAGCATCAGTCGGCACCTGGTCACCCGCGCGCAGCAGCAGCAGGTCATCTATCACAATCGCACTGGGAGGAATGGACAGACTCTGCCCATCACGGATAACAGTAATCGGGTCGGTATTAAGCAGGCTGAGTTTGTCCACAATCCGTCGCGCGCGAATCTCGACGACAATACCCAGCGTAATGTTAAAAATAATCAGCAGAATAAACAGCGAGTTAATGTAAGAACCAACAGCAAGCACCGCTGCTGCGATTATAAAGTTTGTCACATTAAACAGGGTGATGGTGTTGCCGCGAATGATATCCCAGTTGGACTTGCTGGGATTTGCCACAAAAGAGTTGTCTAGACCAGCCTCTTGTCTAGACGCCACCTCAACACTTGTCAGTCCCTCTCGATTCTCCAAATGAGAATAGTGTAGCAGAACTAGAAAGCCTAAGGTGCGTACAAACCCAGCTAACAGGAACTCCTGTCAAGTTGACTGCCAAAGCCAAACATTCTGAGGTGCGTGCAAAAGCCCTGTGGTCACGGACGAAGCGTAGCAACTTTACGTGAGTTCGTGACCACAGGGCTTTGGTGCGTACATCAGAGTGTTTGGTGGAGGCTACCGGGATCGAACCGGTGACCTCAGGCTTGCAAAGCCCGCGCTCTCCCAGCTGAGCTAAGCCCCCACGTCAAACAGCGACGTACTAGTATACAGCAAGCATCGCTTACGTCAACTATTAAAGCGATTTGCTGACATGATTCACCACACGCATTCACCTTTGCTTAGAAACTGAGGGAGTAGAGAAAAGCTATAGAACCAACAATGAAGGTTGTGGAAACCGCAACCCACACCCACTGCATTAGAGAAAAGTGTCCGTCAGGTACGTATCCTGGTATCCGCTTTGCATTGACATCATTTATGGCTTTAATTGCTGGCAAATACACTACGGGAAAGAAAAACGGTGCAACGATGAAAACCCTCAAGTACGGCACCAGTGCAAGAAAGCCCATAGCAAAAAATATGCCCCGAGCAAAAACGTCTTGCAAGACATCGGAAAGCATCAGCAATCGCTTGTCAGTATATTCAGGCAGGTAATCCTCTGCTATAAGCGTAGCTATTCCATCGAAGGAAATGATGTCAGACAGTGTGTACATAAGTGCAGTAGACCGCCCATCGTGGCGAACATCAATCTTCCCAACATACCTCCAAGTCTTGTATACCCAAAATAAATAGTACATTCCAAAGGTAGTTAAAGACAGCACAAGAAACTTTGTTTGGGTAATGGGATAAAACAGCGGCTCTCGCTTTTCCTTAGGATTATCAAAAAAGTCAGGGGGGAAACACTCCCCCCTTTTTGCTGAGTCAGTCAACGCAAGAAAGGTAGCAAGGTCAATCCACCTGCTCGACCCAAAGCAACGAAAAGAATAGTGAGCAACTTTGTTTGGTATGCCAGAAAAATCAGTAGCAGGATTGACCGGGTATCCTTGCACCAACCGCTGAACATGCCTTTCTGGCAGAGGTCCATGCTGTTTGCCATCTGGACACATATAAAACCACTCGCGCGGAATTTTCATTATGCCTCTTCGCTTGTTAAGCCCACAAAAACCACAGTAGCGATGGTTCCCGCTCTCTCATGCTTGCTTGTCCGCGTCAACCATAGATTGTCTTTACCTAAAAGTCCAAGTAAATTCCGTTGAGTAGCGCTGACCTGCGCGAGCATCTCTTATCAGGCGAGAAAATGCTTGCCTACCATCTGGTCTTACACCAGAAAACTCAGCGTTCTCGGAAAGTAACGCACCTTTTGGCAGCGTTGCCGCAAGCCACAAATAGGGAATGTCCTGCCAGGGGACGTACTCGACCATAAGGCTCTCACCTGCAGAACCTTGTTTGATGGGATTGTAGTCTAGAGTGTACTCAATATGTATATCATGGAATTGCGTAAGGGTCGCGGTGTACACGTCAAAGTCACCCTCAGCGCGAAACTGGTAAGGCCTCTCAAAGTCTATAGATTCTTCGATGTCATCGGCCTCGGCATCAATTTCTCCAAACCAATACACAGAAGCCCTTGTTGGCACAGCAATCTCGACAGTTGCAGGCAGTGATGCGCCCTCGGGCAAAGTAGCCCAAACAAGAACAATCCAAATGCCATCCTCCTCTAAAATCTCGCAAAATATGGATTCAAAGTGGGTAATCCCGTCAACTACCACTGGCTCAGCTAAAGCCTGCTCAAGGTCAAACATAAAATCCTGCGTGCTGATGTCCCCTTCAAACTCTACAATAGAGGCATCGTCAAGGCCATCAAGAAATTCATCCGCAAAAACAAGGGCTGACACCGTGCAACACAATCCCAGAAAAGAGATTACTCCCACAACAATAAGCACAATAGCCCAGGTGGGGAACTTTTTCTTTTCTGGCGGATCAAACGACTGTCGCGACGGCGTATGAACCGCTGATGCAGCTGCAACAACTGGTGCAGCAGGCTGCTCGCTCTCTGCCTCTGTTTGTGGCGGTGTCGCTTTTGGCTGGTCGAGTGCTGCGAGCTTTTCTTCAACCCTCTGCTCATGCTCATCGAGTGGCGGAGTCTGACCATCACCCTCACCGCAATCAGTTGTTGGCTGCTTTACGGTATCTGCAGATGGTGCACTACCTTCGTCAGATCTTGTCTCGTCAAGCCTTGTTTCTTTGTCTTCGGTCATGGTCTTCCCTCGTCCTCGTCTAACTAACTATTCAGGTCTCGTCTGGGGTACAGCACAAAGGCTGCCAGTATCATGGCAAAGGCAACAGCGGTCAACACAGCCAAGCGAACCCAGGGGATTTCTGCTTGGGTGATGTTGGGAATCAGTCCAAAGGGAGACAGGTAGTCTACCCAGCGGGGTATGTGGTCGCGGAAAATCTGACCAAAGTAGCCCAGGAAAAAACTAATGCCCAAATACGTCCAGCTAATGGCCGATGCAAGGCGCGGCCACAGGGCAACCAGCAAAACGGTCAGCCCCAGATGCAGCCAAATCGCTGGCAAATATATCAGGACTCCCTTAAACATAAACTGCAGCGATATCGGGTCGGTCATCACTATGGCAGCAGCTGCCCACAAACCAAAGGCACTTAACACGGGCATCAAGACACTGCACACAAGGGCAATCAATGCGTAGCTGCCCAAAAAGCCACGACGCGAGACAGCTGTTGCTAGTACCAGTTCTGCACGTCCTGCCTCTTCTTCGCGCCAGGCCTTGAGGATAATCATTACGGGTACCACAGCAAGCATGGCAGCCATCACCACCATGATAAGAGAAGCAAATGACTCGGTCATGGTGTAGCCGTATTTGTTGGTCAGCGCGTCGGCTAAAAAGGGCGTCGTTTTCACAAAGTCGGCAATGTAGTTCATGATCGAACCGTAACTGGCACCCAGCACCAGTGCTACATAGACCCAGCCAATCAAAGTATTGCGCAGCAGGTTAAACGCCAGCCCAAAGTCTGAGCGCAGCAGCGGACTAGCATGAGCAGGACCGGGACGCTGAGGAATCAGACCAGCACCCAAATCGCGCCGTGCATTCAAAAAGTAAGCTATCGCAACCAAGACCAAAGCAGTCAGCAACAGCCACGGCAGTGGCCACCACTGATCGCTAACAAAGGCTTCGACACGCAATGACAGACCGAGGGGGGAAAGGATGGAAAGGGTTTCTCCCCAGCTGTGGTCAACACGCAAAACATCGCCTGCGGCACGCACTAGATACATAAGACCCACAATGCCGCTGCTGTAGGCAAGTGCTCCGCGTGAGGTACTGGCAAGCTGTGAGCAAATCGCAGCAACACCGGCAAAGACCATGCCAACGGCACCACAGGCTGCTCCGTACAGCAGGGCACCCTTGCTGTCCATGCCAGGAATGTTCATCGCCACAATGCCTGCCCAGTTCACCAACACGACCAGTATGTTTATCACAACGGCACCGATAAGCGCGGCATTCAGCGGAGCAAGCCGACCAACTGGCAAAGACCTGATGACTTCGGCGCGTTCTTGTTCTTCGTCGGCACGAGTGTAGCGCACGACAAAAAAGATGTTCATAAAGGCAACGGCAGTTGCTGTCATCAGCAGCATCATGCCAGCAATCATTGCGCCAACGGTATAGCTGTGCGCATCAAAGACAGGACCACACATGGCAACCATCGCTGGGTTTTGCAGCATGGGCACCATAGCCTGCACAGAATCATGCGAACCGTAGACGTCTTGTATTGCCCAGGGAACCGCTGTTGCAAAAATCAGCAGCACAATCATCCAAGAAAGCGTCACAACACGGTCACGCCGCCCGTAAAAACGTGCTAAGCGCAGTGACCTTGTATTGTTATCGCGAAAGTTAACTAATGGATTCGGCATAGCGTTTCGCCTCCGCTTCCATCTCTGCGATGGCAGCTTCTGTTTGCGCGCCGGCCTCGACCAGCAAGCCCTTTCTGATAACTGCCACGCGGTCTGCAAGGTCACGTACTTCTGTCATGATGTGACTGGACAGCAAGAAGGTCTTGCCTTGCTGTTTCTTTTCACGGACGCACTCTTCAAAAACCTGTCCCATAATGGGGTCAAGTCCGCTGGTTGGCTCGTCCAGTAAATACAGTTCAACGTCGCTGGCAAAAGCAGCAATCAATGCCACTTTTTGGCGGTTGCCCTTCGAGTAAGTCCGACAGCGTTTGGTCGGGTCAAGCTCGAACTTTTTAATCAGGTCCTCGCGCCGTTTGCGCAGCTCATCGGTATTAGTTTTACCACCACGCAGACTGACAAACAGATCGATGACCTCGCCACCCGTCAAGTTTGCCCACAGATTGACGTCTCCTGGCACATAAGCCAAACGGCGATGAATTGCAACGGGGTCCTCCCAAGCATCCTTGCCAAAAACACTCGCCGTCCCCGAGGTCGCGTGCAAAATTCCCAGCAAAATGCGAATGGTCGTCGACTTTCCGGCACCATTGTTGCCAATAAAGCCAAAAACCTCGCCGGGATTAACCTGAAAGCTAATACCGCGCAAAGCCTCGACTTTGCCACAATGCTTCACCAAATCTTGTACTTCAATAATGGGATTATCTGCCATTATGACCTGCCCCCCTCGCGTCTGCGCACACTATCGCTTACCTCCCTATTTTACACCATGCTAAAATGAGCACATGAATAATCGGGGAAGTAAATGCAGCACAAGCAGGCACAAACGCCACGAAATGCAGCTGGGTTTTTCTTTTCCGCAGGCAGTCAGCCCCATAGGTCCGGTCACCCAAGCCCGCGCTGCTGAAATCGCCACGCGTCTGGCGGCAGCCTACCCTGGCAGCTACCAGCCTTTTCTGCACTTTCAGAACCCCTATCAGTGCGTGGTCGCGGTCGCGCTGTCGGCACAGACGACCGATGACAATGTCAATCGCGTGCTGCCAGACTTGTTTGAACGCTGGCCAGACTCAACCGCCCTAGCAAAAGCTGAGCAAAGTCAGGTGGAGGAGTGCGTCCATTCTCTGGGATTTTATCGCAATAAGGCGCGTAATCTGCGGGGCATGGCGCGTATTGTTGTCGATGACTACGGCGGAGAAATACCAGCAACCATGGACGATCTGCTGCGTTTGCCAGGCGTGGCACGTAAAACAGCAAACATCGTGCTAGCCGAGAGCTTTGGTCTGGTGCGCGGCATTGCCGTTGACACGCACGTTTATCGTATTGCAACACGGCTGCGTCTGACCCGTGCAAAAACGCCCGCTGCCGCCGAGGGTGATTTGTGCAAGGCTTTTGCCTATCGTGATTGGTATCGCATTAATCACGACATGATTTCGCTGGGACGCGCGATTTGTGATGCACGTAAACCACTGTGTGCTGTCTGTCCGCTAAATGACCTCTGCCCCAGCGCGCTGTCACCTGCTGTTGTGCGCGAGTGATGGTCTCGGACTGCGGCGGCGTGTGAATTGCAGCTGCGTAGTACTATACTGGTAGCAACACTGATAGCAACAATACCAAGGGGGACGTAGATGAAGCAGGTCGCATATGCATTGGTATAACGCCAGCGATGCCCAGATTGTCAAGCAGCTTGCTTCAGATGCTGTGTCTGGTCTGTCTGCTGACGAGGCTGCGCGGCGACGGGAAAAGTACGGCCCTAACCAGCTAGCTGAAAAGCCTCCGACGCCTCGCTGGAAGGTGTTTCTGTCACAGTTTCAGGACTTCATGATTTACATCTTAATGGGCGCTGTTCTTATCTCTGCTATCGAAGGACACGTCGCCGAGGCCATCGCCATCACCATTATCTTGCTGCTAAACGGCATATTGGGTTACGTACAGGAATACCGCAGCGAAAAAGCACTTGATGCACTAAAACAGATGGCAGCACCGCTTGCTACGGTCATTCGTGACGGTGTCGAACAGCAACTGCTAAGCTCGCTGCTGGTTCCTGGTGACATTGTCTTGCTAGAATCTGGCAACACCGTTCCTGCTGACGGTCGTTTGCTGGACGTTGGCGCGCTGCGCGTGGTGGAGTCTGCCCTGACCGGCGAATCTGAAGCGGTGCGCAAAAACGCAGATCCTCTGCAGGGTGAACACAGCATACTGGGCGACCAGACTAACATGGTCTTTTCCTCGACTACAGTCAGCACGGGACGCGGCACCTTTATTGTCACAGCAACCGGTCAGCATACCGAGATGGGCAAAATCGCAACGCTGCTCGACAGCACAAAACAAAGCGCAACACCCCTGCAAGTCGAGCTAGAACGGGTCGGCAAGCGCATTGGCATCGCAATTCTTATCATCGCAGCCCTCATCTTTATTGAAGGACTTATCCCTGGCAGCATTCGCCTGCTGGGTGACATGTCCTTTGCTGAACTGCTGGGCTCACCAGAGTTTCGCGAAATGATTGCCGCAACGCTGCTTGTTGCCATCGCCCTTGCTGTTGCAGCCATGCCCGAGGGTCTGCCCACCATTGTCACCGTGTCGCTATCGCTGGGTGTACGCCGCATGGCAGAACGCCACGCCATCATGAAGCGCCTGCACGCCGTCGAAACACTGGGCTCAACAACCTTTATCTGTTCGGACAAAACCGGCACACTCACCCTGAACAAAATGACCGTAAAACGCCTGGTGTTAGGAACACAGGTCATCTGTGTGGAGGGCAGCGAGCTGCAGGTATTGCCCGCAGCGTCTGTGTCACCTGCGAAGGAGGAGGACGTCCAGCGTCCCACAACGTCGAGTTCTGGTACTGACTTTTCCGCGCAAGCCTCTGCTGCTATCGACCGTACAGAACTCGAGACGCTGCTTGGCGTCATGGTCGCTGCCAGTGACGCGCACTACACTGCCGACGACCAGCTGGTGGGCGACCCCACAGAAACGGCACTGGTTGCCTGTGGCAGAAATCTAGCCCCTGACCTGCAGTTGCCAGCGCGTGTTGCAGAAATCCCCTTTGATGCCGACCGTAAACGTATGTCGGTCATCGTAGAAGACCCAGAATCTGGCTATCTGACCTTTGTTAAGGGTGGCTTTGACACCGTATTGCCCCTGTGTACCCATGCCTTGCTGGGCACACAAGTAGTGCCGCTAGATGATGCTCTGCTACAGCAGCTTGCAGCAGAAAACGAGCGTTTCTCGAAAGAGGGTTTGCGTACCCTTGCCTATGCCCTGCGCGCCAACAGCACGCTGCCAGCAGACGACGAGGACATCGCAGAAGTCGAATCACGCCTGACCTATGTAGGCATGAGTGCTGCGCAAGACCCGCCCCGCCCCGAAGTACCTGCTGCCGTGCGCACAGCACAAGAGGCCGGCATTACCGTTGCCATGGTCACCGGCGACCACCTGCTAACTGCCACAGCCATCGCTACCCAGATCGGCATCATCACGCAGGCAGAGCTCAGTGATGGACGTACTCACACAATGACTGGTGTCCAGCTAGAAAAGCTGAGTGACGCGCAGCTGGCAGAGGTCGCACCCGACATTCGCGTCTACGCGCGCGTTAATCCCGAGCACAAGATTCGTATTGTTTCTGCGCTAAAAAGTCGTGGTCACGTTGTTGCGATGACGGGTGATGGAGTCAACGACGCGCCAGCGCTTAAGCGCGCCGACATTGGCATCGCCATGGGTGTTGTGGGCACCGACGTCACACGCGAGGCCGCCGACATGGTACTGGCAGACGACAATTTCACCACGATTGTCGCCGCTGTCGAAGAGGGTCGCACCGTATTTGCCAACCTAAAAAAGGTCATCATTTACCTGATGTCATCAAACACTTCTGAGGTCATGATAGTCACCTTTATCTCGATGTTTGGCACCTTTTTGGTGTTGAATGGCGGAGTAGAAGCTCCAAACCTGTTGCCCCTGCAGCTGTTGTGGATTAATCTGATGACAGACGGATTGCCCGCACTTGCCCTGGGAGTCGACCCACCAGAAATCGATGTCATGAAACGACGTCCACGCAATGTCAGAAAGCCCATCCTAACAAAAGCACGCTGGACACAAATCCTCTGCCAGGGAACGGTGATGAGTGCCGCTGCCCTGCTTGCTGCTTTTGTTGTTGGTCCCTGGCTGGTCGCTGTCTGCAACATCAGCGTCACCGACCAAGCAGCTCAGACCCGTACCCTGCTGTTTCTGACTATCATTTTTAGTCAGCTGTTCCACATTTTTGCCTATCGCAGCACCACCAAGAGCGTCTTTTCTGCAGAAGCCTTTAAAAACAAGTGGCTTAACGCTGCTTTTGTTTTTGGTGCGCTGTCACAACTGGCAGTACTGTATGTACCCGCCCTGCGTGACTTGTTTGGACTGACTGTCCTTGGGCTGCTTGAGTGGACTGTTGTGCTGGTGCTAGCCTTTGCCGCCATGACGGTAAATGATTTTATTGGTTTGTATGCTGACCGGCGTCTAGCAGGGCAAGAGTAGGACACCCTAAGCGTTGTAATTAGTAGGGGCGCGCTCCTGATTGTCAGTAGCGCGCCCCTACCTGTTGATTCTCAACCCCGTCACCCCAGACTTGATCTGGGGTCTCTGCACAAGGTGTGTGCTAGTACGTTAGTACCTGCAACTCCATCTCACGTTTGCTACGTCTTCTAACATTCAGCAGTATCAGCAACACAGCAAGCGCAAGCACTGCCAATACCGTCAGAAAACTTCCTGTCACAAAGCCTGTTGGTGGCACAAAAAAGTCAGTGTTCGTAAAGTCTGCCGTATTTGCAGCTTCACCTAATGTTTGCTCACCAGTACTCAGTGAAACATTCACCGTATCTGCTGGTGGATTAACAATCGTTGTATCAATGACACCATCAGTACGTACGATAACACTTGGTGTGTAGTCAGATACCGGTAGTTCTATTGCGGTGTAGCGTGTTCCGACATGAGTATCGATAAAGACCAAGGTCTGATTGTGTGTCAGACTCACGGTTCTTGTTACTTCATCGGTAAATTCGATGACAGAACCAATGGTCTCATTTGTCAGCGTATCGATAATTTGTGCTCGGTA
>WREJ01000030.1 GCA_009779395.1 Coriobacteriia bacterium | reverse complement strand
TCCCTATCCACCGTGGGCGCAAGAAAATTGATGGAATCTGTCCCTAGTACGAGAGGACCGGGATGGACGAACCTCTGGTGTACCGGTTGTCAACCAATGGCACCGCCGGTTAGCTACGTTCGGTCTGGATAACCGCTGAAAGCATCTAAGCGGGAAGCCAATCCAAAGATGAGTTTTCTCACTGGGTTAACCAGGTAAGACCCCTTCTAGACTAGGAGGTTGATAGGCTGCAGGTGTAAGCGTAGCGATACGTTCAGCCGAGCAGTACTAATTGGTCGAGGTCTTACTTTCATTACGTGAATTTGATTAACGCTATTCAGCATTCAGGGTTGCCTGATTGATAATTTAATAAGCTATAAAAGGGAACCTTTTATAGTGTTGGTGATTATGGCGGAAAGGGTACACCCGATTCCATTCCGAACTCGGAAGTTAAGCTTTCCAGCGCCGATGGTACTACACCGTAGTGGTGTGGGAGAGTAGGACGTTGCCAACGCTATAAAGGGTTCCTTTCTAATTGGACGATGCCAACGCAAGCGGAGTGAGCAGAGGTGCGCTTGCGCACATCTTAGCGAACGAAGCGCAGTGAAGCCGTAGGCAACGCAAGCGGAGTGAGCAGAGGTGCGCTTGCGCACATCTTAGCGAACGAAGCGCAGTGAAGCCGTAGCGAAGCGGAGGCAACACTACAGGAGACTTTTGCAAATTTTTGGCTGTGCATAAGCGGCTTACACTTGACGATACCGAATGGCTTCCTGAATCAAACTTTCGATTGCCCCCTGATTTTCTTCCAGCTGCTGCAAGGACCTTAGCTTGACATGGCGCATGTGTGGAGCACTTCCTTCAAGAATGCCAGCTGGGTCGGGCAGGTGTGCACCTGCAAGAAAGGTGACGGTCACCCACTTTGAAAAGGGAGTAACAGCCATCATTCCCCAGCCGTCATAATTGTACTGATGAGCTCCGTATCCTATGCCAAGGTCGACCTGATCGACAGAATATTGTAGATCTGGCGCGCTTGCCGCAGTCAGCGCATGAGCCTCAAGGTAAAGTTGCTGAATCAGCTCTGGTTTTCCCTCTGCCAATTGACGCAAATCGGCCTGTGTGGGCATATCAATATGTGGATGAACTCTTGCCATGTCTGCCTCCTAACACTATGAACACAGGCTGCCAGTATACAACTCTTTGACAGCCTTGCTGGTGTGTGACCTTGTCATAACAGGTGGACAACAAAGATAAGGCTTAATCCAGCGTGTCCTACCGCAATTGTTGCAAGTAGCAGTCGAGGTTCGATTCTGCCCATAATCATGTGTGCGACCGCTGCAATAATTACAGCAAAAATGAAAAGGCTGCCACCAAGGGTAAAAAGTAGCGCAAGAAATGTCGAATACACAGTGATGACAAGTAAGAAAAGGGGAATTATCAGAAACATCATTGCGAATAGGGCACGAAATAAGCCTGCCGAGCTCTTTTCGGGGACTATTATGGGCATTATCTGTTCTCCAATCGCTTAGGTTTTACTAGTGTCGTGTAGCCAAAAAGACCATCCCCAAGGCCAGCTTCTTCTTCGTTTGTTCCTCAGACATGTAAGCCTCCACTGGCAGAATTGGAAAGTCCATCGCTCGCATCTATCATTATAGGCTATGTTCGCGCTTAAGGCTGGCAGGTATGGACAGACTCCGCCACCCTATGAAACAAGGATCGCTGACCGGCGTCCGCGCTTTCTTTTTGTGGTAACCTTTGTGCATGAGTGAAGTCACCAACAATGCGAAGGAAGGGCACCATGGATACAAAAGTCGTCAGTTCTGACAAGGGATTTCCCGCAGTGGGTCCCTATTCGCCATCGATTTTGGTGGATGGAAGGGTGCAATTTATTTCTGGCCAGCTGGGTGCAGACCCAGAAACGGGGCAGCTGAAAGAGACCCTCGAAGAGCAAATCGTCCAGACCTTTGCCAATGTCGAGGCACTTTTGGTCGCAGCTGACATGGGCTTTGAAAATGTGGTCAAGACCACGGTATTTTTGCGCGACATGAATGACTTTGCTGTTGCTAATAAAATCTACGCAAGCTATTTTTCCGACAATCCACCCGCGCGCTCTTGCTTTGCTGTTGCGGGCTTGCCGCTAGACGCCCTCTACGAAATAGAGGCCATTGCCGTTAAATAAGGCTACTTTACCCCACGAAGTCTTTCCAGACTTGTCTGGGCACTGGCTTGTACGGCTGTGCGCATTTCTTCGGGAAATTGCACCTCTGCCTGGCCGTGCAAAGCCATGACTTTGTCAGCGACCCACAGAGGGTCACCGTAGGGGATGTCTGCCACCACTGCCTCGTCCATTGATGGACGAAGTCGTGCTCCCGGCCACCCATCTGCCCGAAACGCCGCCGCGTTTACAAATTTCACCCGACAGGTATTGGGCATGTGGGTCGCATCGAAAAAGGGAGGCGAATCTTCAGTACTCGGTTCAGGTGGCGGAGTCTGTCCACTACTCTCACCCGCTGCCCCAGGCGCAAGGCTTGCTGCTAAAATCCTGTCAAGGAGAAAGCTGCGCTGTTGCTTGCTTTTGTGGTCAAATCCCTTAAGGTGCCAGGCCTCACCCTCGGCATAAAGCGTGCGAGGGTCTACTCTGCGCTTGCTGTCCTGCTCCTGCCGGTTGCGATAGTGCAGGTCAACACTCAAACCCTCATCAAGCGCGTATGACAAGACTTGAAAAATCTTCGTATCATGATGGGGGCTGCAAATATGCACTATGTGCTCAAAAATATCCGCATCAAAATCCACCGTCACTGCCTGTGCCAGCTTTTGCACCAGATGGTCATCACGCGTAAATCCTGCAATACGCAAACAGAGGATAAGCGTCCACGCCTCTTCGTCACTCAAGCGCAAGGGTCGGTCTAGCGAGGGCATGTCTCCCGTGATGCAAATATAGCCATCTGCGTCCAGTTCAATGGGGAGCAGGTCGCCCCCTCCAAAAGGTGGTACACCCACATAAAGTAACTGCTCTATTTCGTGGCCTAAATCAGCCTCGTTCATGTTTAGTTGCTGCGCCAAGTCAGCAACAGATACAACGGCATGTTTTTTGAGGTTTGAAAGAATAGAAAGCAGCAGCTTTACTCTTTGTGCAATAGTCATGATGCACCTGCCATGGCTTCAAGGGCAGATTGTGCATATTCTAGGTGCTGCGCTTCGCCAAAATGCAATTTGTTTTCCAGAACAAAGGTGACCAATACAGCAAAATCACGATAGCCAATATGCCAGCTAAAACTGCCGTCTGTCTGCTGGCTTACCGTTCCCCGTCCCTTGGTAAGTCTATCCAGAGGCGTGCTGTGGTCAGCTGGAATTATAATACTGGTCTGGACAAGCTCTCCCGCGCCAATTTCAAAGGGCAAACTAATCCAATCGCTCAGAGAAAAGTCAGCAGCCTGTTCAAAGTGCTCATCTGTTAGGGTCAGCCTGCGTATGCGACCTACCTTGAAGATGCGCATCTGTGTGCTGGTGCTGTCTTCTGCGACCAGATACCACCGACCTGAAAGCAGGTACATTCCCTGTGGGGCGATGTTGCGGCAACTTTTTTCGCCAGCAAGATTGGTATAGTCAATCGCTACGATTTGTTTCCTCTGGATTGCGCGTAGAAGTAGCTCGGGGTAGAGGCTTGTGTCGATTTCGCTGTCACTGGTCTCGGTGTCTCGGATGCCCAGGGCTGAGTGGACGGGCAACTGGCGCAGTGCTGGTGCGCTGTCTGCGTCAAGAAGTCCCGAAAGTTTTGTAAGCGCCATACGCAGGGCGAACGGCAGAGGAAACAGGGGCTCGTCAAGTTGTGCAAAGCCAACTAAAGCAAGGGTCGCGCGCTCGGCAGGAGAGAGGTCCAGTACGTCGCAAAAGGTTCCTTCGGCGACCAGTCGCGTGCTGCCGCTGGAATCTGCCTGAATAATGATGCCTGCTAGGCGCAAGACTTCTTTGTCGCGCGTAAACATCTTTTCAAAGGCATGGTCACTTTGCTCTTCCGGATAGATTTCATTGCGAATTTGCCCCGTGCTAACTCCCTCTGGGTTAGTAATCTGTGTCCCCAGCAGCAGTGCTAGGTTTATGATGCGCTCGGTGGCGGTCATGTTGTGGTGTCTCTCCCTGTACTCTTGTTCGCCTTTTACTGCAAGCCCAATGTCACAGCCACGTTCTATAGTATATGTTGAAACATTTTATCAAGAATGCCAGCACATCGCATGGCATCAAGAAAGGAGAGTAGACATGTATGAACCAAGTAGAACCTTGACAGAGACCCACATAGCAGGCTTTGCTTACTATGACGGTGTCGATGTTTTTGCTGACCTCAAGGTTGGGACGACGCTTGAATTGGCTGCACAGCCAGACAATTCCTATGACAGAGATGCGGTCATGGTGCTCTATAAAGGCACGCACATTGGCTTTATCCCGCGCCGCCACAATTGCGAGATTAGCAAACTTCTGTACTTTGGGTACGGAGAGATTCTCGAGACAAAAGTAAACCGAGTTACGCCAGAATCCACACCAGAGGGTCAAATCGGAATTGTCGTCAAGGTCAAAGATGGCAGATTTGCTAAAATTAGGGCATGACTGAAACAGGACATGACGGGCAGCAGGTGCTCATCGTTGGCGCAGGGCTTGCTGGTTGCGAGGCGGCCTTGCAGCTGGCGAATCGGGGCGTGTCTGTTCGCCTGTTTGAGATGCGCCCGCAGCTGTCGTCGCCGGCGCACCACAGCGACTATTGTGCTGAACTGGTCTGTTCGAACTCTTTCAAAAGTGATGACGAGGAAAGGGCTGCCGGCACCCTCAAGCGCGAACTGACCCTTTTGGGCAGTCGCCTGTTGCAGCATGCCTATGCGCAGCGCGTGCCTGCAGGAAGCGCACTTGCGGTCGACCGCAAGCAGTTTTCTCGTGCCGTTCACGCAGAGGTCACCACTCATCCCCTTATCGAGTTTGTCCAAACAGAAATCACCCACCTTGACAGCGAGCCTACGCCAGGTCAGCTAACTATCGTAGCTGCAGGACCGCTCGCTTCAGACGGTCTTGCTGCTAGCTTGCGCAGTTTGACCGGTGCCGATTCCCTTTCCTTTTATGATGCCGCAGCTCCTATTGTCAGCAAAGAATCGCTGAACCCTAATCGCGTTTTTGCTGCCTCGCGCTACGGAAAGGGCGCAGGTGATGACTACCTGAACTGCGCACTTGACCAGGACGAATACTGTGCCTTTTACGAAGCCCTTGTCACTGCCCAGCGCGTCACCGAAAAAGACTTCGAGCGCAAAGAGCTCTTTGCTGCCTGCCAACCTATAGAAGAAGTCGCTCGTAGTGGCTTTGATGCTTTGCGCTATGGTGCGCTTAAACCGGTGGGCATCGACGACCCGCGTACTGGTCGTTATCCCTATGCTCTGGTGCAGCTGCGTAAAGAAACGGCACAGGGCAAGCTGTACAACTTGGTTGGTTTTCAGACAAATCTGCGCTTTGGCGAGCAGCAGCGGGTGTTTTCGCTGATTCCAGGATTGGAACAGGTCGACATTGTGCGCTATGGTGTCATGCATCGCAACACTTTTGTCGATGCGCCACGCGTGCTGAGCCCTGACTTTTCGCTGCAGCGTGCGCCTCACATTCATCTGGCAGGACAGATTTGTGGTACAGAGGGCTATCTCGAGGCAGTGGGCTCGGGACTGCTGTGCGCGCTGAACGTGTATGCAAAACTGCAGCATAGCGGCGATGCTGCCACCAGTCACCCCGTCACCCTGCCGCCCGAAAGCGTGCTGGGTGCCCTGCTTGCTTACAGCAACGATTCTAGCGTCAGCGACTATCAGCCGATGCACGTCAACTTTGGGCTGTTGCCGCCGCTGTCGCCGCCTGTGCGCAACAAACGCAGCCGCTACGCTGCTTACTCAACACGGGCGCAAGCTGCGACAGGTGACTGGATTGCTGCCAATCGTGACAGGCTGTTTAGCCATGTCTGACTTTCTCACACAAAGCGACCACTTTATCCAATCACTGGTCAAGGTGCGCAATAAATCAGAAAAAACAGCGCGCTCTTACCGCTCTGACCTCGACATTTACTACGAGTGGGCACGTCGCAGCAACATTGACCCGCTGCAGGTTCAGTACCGCCAATTGCGCCGTTTTCTTGCCGAGCAAAGCGCAGCACAGTACGCGCGCAGCACCATCGCTCGCCGCCTGGCCTGCCTGCGCAGCTTTTTTGCCTTCCTGCAGCAAGAAGGAGTCATCTCCAGCAATCCAGCCCTGCTGCTGCAGGCACCAAAGCTCGAAAAAAGTCTGCCCAATACCTTAAATGAGGCAGAGATTGACCAGATACTGGACGCCCACGATTGTTCGACCGCACAGGGTCTGCGTGATAGTGCGCTGCTTGAATTGCTGTACGCCAGCGGTGGTCGTGTCAGCGAGATTGCTGGACTGACTCTGCCAGATATCAAGCTGGACCAAGGTATTGCGCTGCTGCGCGGCAAGGGAGGCAAGGACCGCTATGTGCCGCTGCACCAGCTGGCAATTGACAAGCTGCGCAATTATCTGGCGACGGCGCGTCCACAACTGCACATCTTGGCGCGTTCCAGCACTGCTGCGACTACCGATGCTGTCTTTTTGTCGACGCGGGGAAACGCTTTAAGTGATGACGCGATTCGGCGCATTGTCAGTCAAAGCGCGCTGCGTGCTGGCATCAATCGACCAGTGACGCCCCATAGCTTTCGTCACAGTTTTGCGACTGATTTGCTTAATAACGGTGCGGATTTGCGCAGCATTCAAGAACTGCTGGGTCACTCGAATCTGTCGACAACACAGATCTACACTCACCTAAGCTCAAAGCGACTGCGTGCCGTTCACCAGCAAGCTCATCCGCGCACCTAACACGCGTACTTGACAGCGAATCCCCTCTTGGTATAGTATGTTCCGATTTAGGCAACAATGCCGCTACTACTATTAGGAGGGAAACATACGATGACCAAGGTAAAGTTCCTGTCCGGAGAGACTGTTCCTCTCGAAATGCACAAGGTGCGCATGGTACAAAAGGTAAATTTGTACCCTGTTGAAGACCGGCTTGCGGCAATGGAAGAGGCTGGCTATAACACCTTTCTGCTGAAAAATCGCGATATCTATTTGGACATGCTCACCGACAGCGGTGTCAATGCCATGAGCGACAATCAGTATGCTGCCATGCTTCAGGCAGATGACAGCTATGCGGGCTCAGAGACTTTTTATCGCCTCGAGGCGACCTTGAAGGATATGTTTGCCAACGATTATTTCTTGCCGGCTCACCAGGGACGTGCCTGTGAAAACATCATTTCGCAGGTGTTGGTTACCCCTGGCTCGACCGTGCTGATGAACTATCACTTTACGACATCACGGGCGCATATTACGCTGCGCGATGGTCTGGTCGAAGAAATCATCATCGACGAGGGGCTAAAAATCAATAGCGACCATCCCTTCAAGGGCAACATGGACATCGCAAAACTGGAAGAAGCCATTGCTCGTCTGGGTCGTGACAACATCGCCTTTGTGCGGGTCGAGGCGGGGACAAACCTCATTGGTGGACAACCGATTTCGCTGCAAAATATGCGCGATGTGTCTGCTGTCTGCCGCGACCATGGCATTACGACCGTCTTTGATGCCAGCCTTTTGGCAGACAACCTGTACTTTATCAAGGTGCGCGAGGCGGCCTGCGCCGAAATGTCGCTGCGTGATATCACCCGCGAAATGGGCGCGCTTATGGACGTCATCTACTTCTCGGGGCGCAAGCTCGGCTTTGCCCGTGGCGGAGGAATCCTGACCAGCAATGCTGACTTGTTTGCCAAGATGCGCGAACTGATTCCTCTGTACGAAGGATTTTTGACCTACGGTGGTATGTCTGTCCGCGAGATGGAGGCAATGTCGGTTGGCCTGCAGGAAACCCTCGATTTTGACGTCATTAGCCAGACCCCTATTTTTGTTGCAGCCTTTACCGAAGAGCTCATCAAAAAAGGAGTACCGGTCGTAACACCTCCGGGTGGACTGGGCTGTCACGTTGATGCTGCTGCATTTTGCGAGCACCTGCCCCAGACAGAGTACCCAGCGGGTGCTTTGGCTGCAGCACTGTTTATTGCTGGTGGTGTTCGTGCTATGGAGCGAGGAACCTTAAGCGAAGAGCGCAGACCTGACGGTAGCGAACCACTGGCAGAAATGGAACTGGTTCGCCTTGCTATACCGCGTCGCGTCTTTACCCTCTCGCAGGTTAAGTACGCCGCTGATCGTTTGGCTTGGCTGCATCAGAACCGCGAGCTTATTGGTGGTCTGACCTTTGAAGAAGAGCCCTCGGTGCTGCGTTTCTTCTTTGGTCGCCTCAAGGCTACCTCTGACTGGCCACAGCAGCTGGCACAGGCGTTTCGTCGTGATTTTGGCGATAGTTTGTAGAGGGCAACTTTCTTGCTGAGCAAGCGGCTTTCTGCGGTATCATAAACAGAGACAAAAACGGAAGTAAGACACAAAGAGCAAGACAGAGATTCTTGCCAAAGGAGGAGTGTAAGAAAATGAAGAAATCAATAGTCAGATTAGGCCTGGTAGTGGTGGTGATGTTTGCCCTACTTGCCTTGGTGGCCTGCGCTGGCGACACCACAGACGACGACGGCGAAACCCACGCTGTTATCGAAGACCCCATTACCGTGGGCGTAATACAGATTGTCGAGCACCCCGCGCTGGATGCTGCGCGTGAGGGCTTTATTGCAGGTATGGCCGAGGCCGGCTACATCGATGGTGAGAACATCATTTTTGACTACCAAAACGCACAGGGTGACCAGAACACTCTGTCGACCATCGCTGATCGTTTTGTAAACCGCAGTGTTGACATGGTGCTTGCGATTGCAACTCCATCAGCACAGGCTATTGCAGGAAAAACAGACACCATTCCTATCGTAGGAACAGCAATCACCAGCTACGAGCGCGCTGAACTAGTTGAAAGCAACGAAAGTCCCGGTGGAAACGTTACTGGTACCACCGACTTGAACCCCGTTGTTGACCAGCTTGACCTTGCGCTAGAACTGGTTCCTGATGCACAGACCATTGGTCTGCTCTACAGCTCGCAAGAGGCAAACTCTGTCTACCAAATCGAGATTGCAAAGGCAGAAATCGAGCGACTGGGTCTGCAGTGGGAAGAGCGCACCGTTGAAAACACCAACGAAGTGCAACAGGCAATGGCATCACTCGTCAGAAGTTCTGATGTCATCTACCTGCCGACTGACAACACCGTAGCATCTGCGATGGCAATTGTTGCTGAAGTAGCCAACAATGCCAAGGTACCGACCATTTGCGGCGAAATCAACATGCTTGAGGGCGGTGGCCTTGCCACCAAGGGAATCGACTACTTCGATTTGGGCAAAAAGACGGCCACTATGGCAGTCAGAATCCTCAACGGAGAAGATCCTGCAACCATGGCAATCGAGACTATTCCTGGTGACACCATTGTCATCAACGAAGAGGTTGTCGAATTGCTGGGTATTACGATTCCGCAGCACCTGCAGCAATTTGTCCGTAGAACCGAGTCTGCCGAATAAATGCTCAACATTTTCGCAGGAGCTGTTGGTCTCGGGCTGATTTGGGCAATTGTCACCCTAGGGATATTCGTCAGTTTCCGCGTGTTGAACGTCCCCGACCTTAGTGTCGAGGGCTCGATTGTTACGGGTGCTGCTGTTGCGACGATGCTCATCATTGCTGGTGTGCATCCGCTGCTGGCACTGGGTGGCTCTGCTGTGGCAGGTGCTGTGGCAGGACTTATTACGGGATTTTTGCACACAAAGCTAAAAATCCCCGCACTACTGTCGGGTATTTTGACCATGACAGCACTGTATTCGATTAACTTGCGCATTATGGGGGGCAGACCAAATGTCCCCCTCTTGCGTACCGACACCATTCTGACGCCGTTGACCGAGACGGGCATGACACGTGA
>WREJ01000029.1 GCA_009779395.1 Coriobacteriia bacterium | reverse complement strand
GCCAGATGCTGACCGAATACGAAGTTGTTCCCGAGGACTGGGGCGGCACCAACATTTTTGTGGACATCTCTGCCAAGCAACGCAAGGGCATTGACGAGTTGCTCGAAATGCTGCTAATCCAGGCTGACATGCTGGAACTGAAAGCAAACCCCAACACTGCCGCCTTTGGTACGGTCATCGAAGCAAAACTGGACAAGGGACGCGGTCCCGTTGCCACCGTTTTGGTGCAGCGTGGTACCCTGCGGGCAGGGGACGCGCTGGTTGCAGGCGTTGCCTTTGGACGAGTACGTGCCTTAATGGCACCAGACGGCAGCCAGGTAGCATCTGCGGGCCCCTCAGAGCCAGCCGAGATTTTAGGACTACAAAGTGTTCCTTCTGCCGGTGACGAATTCCTCGTCTTTGCCGACGAGCGCAGTGCACGTGCCCTCGCCGACAGTCGTGCGATGAAGCAGCGTCTGCGTGCGCAGGAAACCAGCCACAAGCATGTGTCCTTAGACGACCTCTTTAGTGCAATCGAGGCGGGCGAGATTAGAGACCTCAACCTGATTGTTAAAGCAGACGTACAGGGCTCCATCGAGGCTTTGGCAGATGCCCTGACAAAGATCGACCAAGAAGAGGTACGCATCAACATTGTTCACTCGGCGGTGGGTGGCATTACTGAAACCGACATTCAGCTGGCAACTGTCAGCAACGCGATTGTCATTGGCTTTAACGTGCGCCCGACCCCTGGTGCCAAAGTACTGGCTGCAGAAGAACAGATTGACGTGCGCCTGTACCGCGTTATCTACCAGGCGATTGAAGAGATTAACGCAGCACGCGTGGGTATGTTAGCCCCCGAATTTGTCGAGGAAGATACCGCCAGAGTCGAGGTGCGCGAGCTATTCAAAGTTCCAAAAATGGGAACCATTGCTGGTTCTTACGTTCTGGAAGGCGAGATCAAGCGCGACGACAAGGTGCGCATTGTACGCGATTCAACCGTTGTCTACGAGGGTGACATCGGGTCGCTGCGCCGCTTTAAAGAAGACGTCAAGTCAGTGAAGTTTGGCTACGAGTGCGGTGTGGGCATCGCAGACTTCCAGGATTTGAAAGTCGGCGACATCATCGAAGGGTATCACATTAAAGAAATCGCTCGTCAGGCCTAGCTGTCAAGCGAGACCATAGAAAGCGATTGTAAGAAGCACTGAGGAAAAGCGGTTGCATGGACAGACTCCTCCTCTCGAAGGGGGAGAGGAGAGCCTGTACAGACGGCAGGGAAAGGATTTACAGCATGGCACGACAGAATTTTAGTCGCAAAAATGACGAGGCTGCGCGCGCGGCAGTTGCGATGATTATTGAACGAGAGATTAGCGATCCGCGGATTTTTATGACCACGGTGACAGGCGTTGAGGTTAGTCCTGACAAAAGTGTGGCGCGTATTTACGTGAGCAATGATCCTGAACGCTACGATCAGATGCTTGCTGGTCTGGAATCGGCGAAGGGGCGTATTCGCTCGCTTTTGGGTAAGGCTGTTGGTTGGCGCTCGACCCCCGAATTGCAGTTCTTTGTTGACGAAGCACTAGACGAGGGGCAGCGTATTGCAGACATTTTGGCTACAGCTGACTCGCGCCGCGAGCAATTTGCCGCAGAAGAGGCTAGTGACGGTGCCTAAAAGCGACCACAACAGGCAGCACTTGCGTGACACTTTGCAAGGTATTGCTGCGGGGTCGCGTGTTTTTGTGTGTGGACATACTCGTCCTGATGGTGATGCTATTGGGTCTGTACTGGCTTTGCAGCGTGCCTTGCTGGCGCGTGGTGTCGACGCGACTCCGGTGCTGGCTGACAATGGCAGTGTGCCCGAACCCTATCTGTGGATGGCAGGCAGTGACGCCTACCAGCGTCCTGACCAGCTGACAGGTCAGCGTGCCGACTACTTCATTACGCTTGATACGCCCGATTTTGGCCGTCTCGCCGAGGCAGGACCACTGCTTTTGGCAGCACAGTACTCGCTGATTATTGACCACCATCCACCCCTGCAAGAAAACTACGCTGACCTGCGCTACGTGCAAGAAGACGCAGCGTCCTGTGGGCAGCTGGTCTGGAATCTGCTGCACGAGATGCAGTGGAGTTGTGACCCAGACATTGCAACTGCCTGCTACGTGGCAACCATCAGCGATACGGGCAGCTTTCAGTTCTCAAATACCACGCAGCAGACCTTTAGGGCTGTTGGCGAAATGATTGCATCTGGTGCCCGTCCAGCAGACATCGCGGCTAAGCTGTACAATCAAAAGCCACTTGCGGCTCTGCAGCTAGAGGGACGCATTTTATCACGGGCAAAATTGCTGAACGGGGGCGCGGTCATTCACTCCTATCTTTCAGATGCCGACCTGCAAGAACTGGGTGTGGCAAATGACTGGACCGAAGACTTGGTCGACTTGATTCGCTGCGTGCGTGACACCGAGGTCGCGCTGTTCATCACACAGTCCTCTAAGGGTCCGCGCCTGTCGCTGCGTAGTGGCAGTGGCTTTGATGTGTCAGAGGTAGCGCGCCAATTTGGTGGCGGCGGACACAAGGCTGCAGCAGGCATTACCTGGTCAGATAAATCTGCGTCCCTTGAACAGATTCTCGATGCGGTACTGCCGCAGCTGCCCTGTCGTAGTGGCAAGGACTGCAGCGAAACGGCTCTCTGGGACAGCGATTGGAAGATTGTTGAGCCCTAGGCGCGCCTCACGTGGGGCAACGGCCCTTTCAGGCGTGCTGCTGCTTGACAAAGCACCCGACTGGACCAGCCACGACCTGGTCGCAAAGCTGCGCAGCTTGACCGGCGAGGGGCGCATTGGACACTGTGGTACTCTTGACCCAGCAGCCACCGGCCTTATGGTGATGCTGATTGGTGGTGCGACAAAACTCTCTGATGACTTTCTGCTGCAGGAAAAACGCTACACAGCGACCATTTGCTTTGGCGCGGCAACGACCACCGATGATGCACAGGGAGAAGTGCAGCAGCATTCCCCGGTACCACCGCAGGTCTTCTGTCCAGACTATGCCCAGGCCTTGCTGGCGCAATTTACCGGAGCACAAGACCAGATTCCCCCCGACTATTCTGCGCTGAAAGTGGATGGCAAAGTCGCCTATCGCCAGGCGCGCAAGGGGCAAGCGCTGCAGCAAAAGCCGCGTCCTATCGAGGTCTATCGTGCACGTCTAATCCAGGTGGCAGAGCCTGACCATTCATGGACAGTTGACTTCCAGGTATCAAAAGGTAGCTACATTCGCGCCCTTGCTCGTGATATTGGACTGGCGGCAGGAACACACGCCCACCTAAGCCAGCTACGCCGCCTTAGCTCTGGTAGTTTTGACCTGTCAGATGCGACGTGCATCGGCGATATCGTTGCTGCAACTGATCCCGCAACGGGTGGCGACCCCTTGGCAGTCGCTGACTTTTTTGTTCCGCGCGAAACCTTGCTAAAGGTGACATCGCTGGACAGACTCCGCCAGGCATCAATTGCCGGAAGACGCGTTGGACCCTGCGTTATGACCGTTGGCGTGTTTGACGGCGTGCACCCGGGACATCAGGCACTGCTTGCGGCGGTCGTTGCGCGTGCGCGTGCGACGGGACTTCAGTCTGCCGTGCTGACCTTTGACCAGCACCCCCAGCAGCTGCTGCACCCCGGACATGCCCCCCAAGCGCTGATGTCACTTGCAGAAAAAGAAGAGGCACTGCGTGCCTGCGGCATCGATCAGGTCATCGTGCTGCCCTTTACCCAGCAGCTGGCACAGCAAAGCGCGTCTGACTTTCTGCTAAAAACCCTGCCAAGCCTTGCCCGTGCACGTGAAATAATCGTCGGCAGCAATTTCCGCTGCGGCAAAGCGGCAGAGCAAGGACCAGAGCACTTGCAAGCCATACTGAGAGAAACAGATAGTGAGCTGAAGCTTAGTGTTGTTGAGTTGGAAAGGGATGAGTCGGGGATGCCTTATTCTTCCACCCGCCTCCGCCAGAGTGCACCAGATGCCGCAATTCGGTGTCGTTTGAAAAATCAAAAATACACGAGTAGCTGACTACGCTTAGCATTTTTGATTTTTGCAAGCCTCCTTGATTTGCGACATCTGGAGCACTCTGGGTGTTGGGGGTAGTGTGGTGGCCAGCTTTACTTCCACTGCTGTCTGCAATTTGCTACACTTTGTACTAGGAGTAAGCCAAACGGTCGCGCTGCAGCTTTTGCTGCGGTGAGGAAAGTCGGGGCTCCACAGGACAGGATGCCTGCTAACGGCAGGGCGCGGTGACGCGACGGATAGTGCCACAGAAAAGAAAACTCCTCAAGCAACCGGGAACGTATAATGCTTGAGGAAAAGCTGAAACGGTGCGGTAAGAGCGCACCAGCGTACTGGTAACAGTACGGCTGGGTAAACCCCATCCGGAGCAAGGGTACATAGGTGCGGCAAAGCCAGTCCTGGGCGACGCACGGGTAACCCGCATGAGGCATATGGTGACATATGTCCTAGATAAATGATCGTTCTAGACAGAACCCCGCTTATGGACTTACTCCTACACCTGTTTTTTGTTAAATGCGGCGATTGCTGTTACCAGCAGTATGACTACTGCCACGGCGCAAATTATCGCTGCTGGGATAAAATCTGCTGCTTTCATGTGGCCGTTCAGCAGGTTTAGGGTGCCGCTGGCAAGACTTATGGGATTGTATTTATGTGCCACCGAGGCAATGTTTATCAGCGACAGAGCGATGACTGTCGTCAGACAAGTCAGCAAGCTACCGTACAGATTGCCAAAAAGGATGCCGCCCAAAATCAGCAGCACAATCATCAGCATGCCAAACAACCAGGGAGCAAAAAACGCCAGAAAAGGCTCGTGCAGCGTTGCTGCCGGCCAGTAGTACTCCGTGTAGGCAAAGCACACCGCCATACACAGCAGGTAGCTCACTGTCCAGATAAGGCTTGCCGTCAAGAATTTCGACAGGATAACCGTATGACGCTTCATTCCTTTGGTGAGGAGGTTGACCAGCGTCCCGCGACTGAGTTCTGTTGCCATAATTCCACTAAAAGTGATGACTAATGCCAGCATTCCCATCTGACCAACGTTGCCAAAAAACTGCGCCCAACTGTCCATTGCAGTTGGTTCTGGCAGGGTGATGGTGACGCCACCCAAATCGGTACCGCTAATCAAATCAGGCATCAGCTTTGCCACCAAAGGACTCATGATTCCCAGCAACAGAAAGACCACTGCTAGGACAAACAGGCGGTAACTGCGCACGCTTTCGGTGAATTCTTTTTTGGTAAACGCAACAAAGGCCCTCACTGTGTTACCTCCAAATACAGACCTTCAATGGTCGGTTCCAACACCTCGAATTTCAGGGGCAAAATGTCCTTGCTGCTGAGGATATGCAGCAACTCACGCTGCGCGCTTGCGACCTCTGCTACCTGCAAGGTCAGTTCGGTGTCAGTGGTGGTTGCATTCTGCATTAGATTGCCTGCTGCTGCAGCAAAACGCTCTTGGTCGGCTGCTGTGGCAAACTCGATCAGAATAGCGTTGGTCTGATGCTGTGCGCGCAGGTCAGCAAGCGTTCCCGAAAGGGCGATCTTGCCACCACTTAAAACAGCCATGCGGTCACAGATACGCTCGACATCAGAGAGGATATGTGTTGAAAAAATCACCGTTGTTTTGCCGGTAATCTGCTTTAAGATGTCGAGGATTTCTTTTCTGCCCAAGGGGTCAAGGGCAGAAGTCGGCTCGTCACAAATCAGCAGGCGCGGTTCGTTGAGCAGGGCTTGTGCCATACCCAAACGCTGTTTCATGCCGCGTGAAAAACCACTGATTTTCTTGCTGACATCGGCGAGGCCGACCATCTGCAGTAGTTCTTTGCTGCGCTGGTCACACTCCGCAGCGTTCAATCCAACAATTTCACCGCAAAGACGCAGGTATTCCGCCGGACGCATGTAGCCATAAAATTGGGGCACGTCGGGCAGATAGCCAATGTGGCGATTGGTTTTGGTCGCGCCAAATGCCACCTTTTCGCCGCAGACAAAAATCTCACCTGCATCGGGTGGCAGCAGACCCAAAATCATCTTCATTGTTGTAGTTTTGCCTGCTCCGTTGGCGCCGATAAAGCCAAAAACGCTGCCTTCGGGCACGTCAAAGCTAATATCGTCGATGACCTGATTGTTGCCGAAACTTTTTGAAAGCCTCTGAACCGAAAGAATCGCCACTAGTCAGTCTCTCTGCCCAAGAAGAAGTAGAGGAGGGGACCAAATGTCGAGACGAGCAATACGACCAGAACCCAGAACAGACGGTTTCCAAAGCGGTAGCTGTCACGCTTGAAAATCGAGATGAGCGCGGCAACCATAAGTCCAATCTGAAGTATTGCGAGCGGTATTATAAAAAGCAGTAAGTCATTCGAGAATTCCATAGTGTTCTCCTCCCATAAAATCTGACACTTCTATTATAGGGGAATGTTACCAGGCATATCCATTAGATGGTGTCGGAGGAGGGATTACGTGTATTTGCTGCGCAAATCCACGGAGGCCTCGCTACGCTCAGCCGCAAATGCTCCTAGGGTCGCATTTGCCCCTCTCGGGTTCAAATCGTGAAACATCCATTAGATGGTGTCGGAGGAGGGATTTGAACCCTCACGTCCTTGCGGACACTAGGCCCTCAACCTAGCGCGTCTGCCGTTCCGCCACTCCGACACTTTCGAAATTGCCTCTCTTAAAAGGCAGATTAATGCGATGGAGGCGACGCCCGGATTTGAACCGGGGAATAAAGGCTTTGCAGGCCTCTGCCTTACCACTTGGCCACGTCGCCAATCCTAATACCATCCCACATTAAGAGAGCCAGTACTAGCTGGCTCGGGGTTGCAAGGTAGATTGGAGCGGAAGACGGGATTCGCGTGTATTTGCTGCGCAAATCCACGGTGACCTCGCTAACGCTCGCTCGTAAATGCTCCTAGGGTCGCATTTACCCCTCTCGGGTCCGAATCGTGTTACTTCGAACTGATTGGAGCGGAAGACGGGATTCGAACCCGCGACCCCGACCTTGGCAAGGTCGTGCTCTACCAGCTGAGCTACTTCCGCGCGCAGGGAACTATATTAGCGGAATACCTCGCAAGCGGCAAGGGGCAATTTCTAGCTCTCTTTATTGTTGGGCGAAAAAAAATAATTGTCAATTGTGGCAATAGCCGTCAATTTGCTTGCGCTGGGCGCAAAAAGTCGGTATGGTGGGTTTCCTCAACTGTCTGACGGGGGGTCAGGTCGAAAGAAGAAGCACATGACTTTGCTGCTTGAAGCTGAAAAACCAGCTAGTGTCACCCAGGAATTGCCAAAGGATCTTTCAGAAGTAATTGCCCAAGCGCAAACTCTCTTTAGCGAGCAGCGCTACCACGAGACCTGTGATGTTCTTTCCTTGGCGCAAAACATCGATTCTGCCTTTGAAGAAAAGCTAGAGGTGCGTCTTTCGCGTTGTGTGCTGGACATACTCTGCCAGATGGCTCTGTCCAATTTAGTGCGCGCACAGGACGCCTGGCTTAACATCGAAGACATTTTTACGCAGCGTCCCTCACTGGCGAATTTCGAGATTATGCTGCTGGGTGCGCGCCTGCATATGGCAGCGGGTGAGATTGAAAAAGCTCTGTGGTGTTCGCAGCGCGCACTTGCTTTGGCGACCAGTTCGCGCGAGCGTATTTTGGCGCAGACCTATTTGGTGCGTATTAAGTTTCAAGAAAACGGCGATGCTTGTTTTGCGCTCGAGCAGTTGCTGCCGCATTGGTCGGCACTCAAGGCAGATGGTGCGCGCAGTTCAGGGCGCACAGACGTGGGGCAGCAGTTGCGGCTGGCACTGGTGGTGGCAGCATTGGCGCAGGGCAAGCTCAACACGGCACGCGAAGTCATTGGCAGTGTCGAAAAGGTTCGCTCGATAACAGATTTAGAGATGCACCTACTAGACGGTGTCATCAAGATTTGTTCGGGCGAAAATGAGGAAGCCGTGCGCATTGCCCAAGACGGCGATCTGATTCAAGTCCAAGACGGTTCAAGTAGGCAGGAACGCGTGGCAATTCTGTGGTGGCAGACCTGGATTTTTCATGCAGCGGGCAGACTGCGTGACGCACAGCAAAAAGCAGAAGAGGCCTACGACCTGATTTTAGCGACCAATGCCGGTGGCTATCATTCGCAGGTCATACTCCTTTTGGCGTCCTGTTTAATTCAGCGCAAAAGTTACCGACGTGCGAGTTCTTTATTGCAGGCGCATTTGGGTCGGGAGATTGGCCAGCAATCGCGGCACCCCTTTAAGTTGAACGTGCCACTCGAGGCATTGTCTTTGTGCTGCGAAGCTTTGCTGCTGTACGAAGAGCAGGGTTTGCGCCGTGTGCGTAGCTATCTACAAGAACACAGCACCTGCCTGCTTGATGCCAGTTCAATCATGATTGTCTCTCTGTTCTGTTTGGCGCACGAGCAATTTCTGGTTTTGCTGTGCAAGAGTTTTGGGGTCGAGCATCTACCAACAGAGTTGACAGATTTGCTGGATACTCCCTCATTTCAGCCCTGTTTTCACCTGACAGAAAAACAGCTACATTCTGGCGAGGCGCAGCGTTTGCGCCTGCGTTTTCCCCAGTGTACTGCTCAAAGCGAGCAAAGCTTTGTCCATCACAGAAAGCCTATCGAGATTCGCCTCTTTGGTGGTCTTGAGCTGCGCGTGATTGACAGCGCCCTTGATTTGCGCAGCTGGGGAGACAGCAAAACGCGATCGCTCTTTGTCAGTCTGGCACTTGCCAGTGGTGGCGAGATGGCGCGCGACATGCTAATCGAGCGGCTGTGGCCAGAGGCACCCAGCGAAAATGTGCGCAACGTCTACAACGTTACCTGGTGGCAGATGCGCAAGCGAATATTTGCCGCACTTCCTTTGAAATCAGATGACACTCTTGAAGTGATTGACGGTGCTTTTCAAAATACGGGCGGCAGATGCGGCCTCAAAGAACATGACACCTATGTCGATGTGCGCGAGTTTAGTGAACTTGCCATAAAGCTGACCGACTATCTGCATGCGGGAAACAAACGTGCCTGTCTGTCAGTCATAAAAAAGATGACCGACATTTACCAAGGTGACCTGCTGCCAGGGGATCGCTATTTAGACTGGCTGGACGCCGAGCGCAGACATTTGCGCAAGCAGTTTCGTGATGCCATTTTGCTGGGGGTAGAAATTTGCCTCGAGCAGGGCGAATTCGAGTCCTCGCTTTTTTATCTGCACCGGGCAAAAGCCCTGGGCATCGACGGCGAGGACCTGCGCTACCTTAGCATGAAAACCTACGCCGCCGCCGGTCGCCGCGAAGAAGCAATGACCGCCTTTCACGAATGCCGCCAGTACCTAAACAACGAACTGGGTCTTGACCCCAGCCCCCACATTATGGACATGTATCAACAACTTTTGTGCGAATGCACCTAAATTTATGGAACATCGGGATGAGGAGCAAATCACGTACCATGAAATGAAACGACAAATTTCGTGGCTGCGATACTGTGAGAGTTAGTAGTGTTTGTACAGATCTGACCCTCATCCCTGTTCACAAAAACGGGGGAGAAAAAAGATAGTCCATCTTGATAGGATTTGACACAAAAATGGTCATTTAATGCAGCATGCCATTCACATGCTAGAATATTTCACGAGCACCAGAGATGGTGCTTTTGTATATAATAATGCCAACAAGAAGTGAGGACGACCATGACCGACAAGCCTTATACCCCAAGCACTTGCGGGGAGGGGCTCTCAAAAAAGCGTAAGCTAGCGTTGTTATTGGCAGCGATTTTTCTTCTAGCACTACCCTTTTTGGCAGCAGCAAATTCCGCAGCACTTCAATCTGTCCTAAGCCCTGTCATGACACAAGTTCAGAACATGCTGTCACCGTCAGATGATGCTTTTGCTCCAAATGAAGCACCGGCTATAACTGCAAGCGGTGTTTCACCCCTTGGCTCCTTAGGCATTCGACAAAAAGCAACAACCTTTTCTGCGGGACAGGCGCACTCCCTTACT
>WREJ01000028.1 GCA_009779395.1 Coriobacteriia bacterium | reverse complement strand
GCAAGGGAGTAGCGCTCTCCTGCAGACACCTGTACCCAGTCAGTAGCAGTCCCTACTTGTGCAGGAGTTGTTTGATTGCCTGTTGTCGTATCGAGTCCTGTTGCAGCAAACATGTTGCCTCCCCATGACCAGAGCGTACCATCTGATCTGATGCCAAGGGAGTGAAAGGGTCCTGCAGACACTGCTGCCCAGTTAGTGTCAGTTCCTACTTGTGCAGGTACTAGTTGCTCGCCTGCAACGCCCAGTCCTATTTGACCAACTGCGTTAATTCCCCATGCCCAGAGCGTACCATCTGCTCTGATGCCGTGGGAGTGCCAATTTCCTGCAGACACTTGTGTCCAATTAGTAGCACTACCTACTTGTGCAGGTGTTAGTTGATCGCCTGTAACTAAAGGACCGAGTCCTGTTCCGCCATTTTCGGTAGCTCCCCATGCCCAGAGTGTGCCGTCTGTTCTGATGGCAAGCGAGTGCCAACCTCCTGCAGACACCTGTGCCCAATTAGTCGCCGTACCTACCTGTGCAGGTGTTTCTTGATCGCCTGGGCCAATATCCAGTCCTGTTTGGCCAAACCAGTTTTCTCCCCATGACCAAAGAGTTCCATCATCTTTGACGGCAGCGGAGTGCCAACCTCCCCCAGAAAAGGTCGTTGCTTCTGGTCGAATGCCTGAACTTGAAAGTGACGAAATACCACCAGTAACTATAGCTGGTGATTCATTTGGCACAAAGGCATCATCTGCTGACGAAAACACCGCCTGAATTTGCGTGACTACGGGATTAAGAAGTGACTGAACTGCACTTGAATTTGCTGCTGCAAAAAGGGGCAGTGCTAAAAGGAAAATTGCTGCCAGCAACAAGGCAAATTTAGATTTTCTGGAGAGCCCCTCCCCCTCATGGGATTTTTGGGTTCTGGCGGTCATGAATCGTCCTCACTTCTTTTTATCGTAGTGTCGCTTGCAGTGTCATCTGCCTGTAGCAGTTATTGTAGTCATTTCACGTAACAACAGCACCGATCGTTCGGCGCAGGGGAAATTTTAGCACGTAGGTCGCATTTTTCGCAAAATGTTCATGACACAATAGGTCGCTTGCAGCGTGCCCTGTGGTGCCGACGTGTTAAGGGCTAGTCGTTGTCTTCCTCTGGCGTTACTTCATCTTCTGCTGGGTGAGCGGGCAATAGATGGTCGGGGACGGATGGATAGAGGGTTGCTCCGTCAAGGCTGCCAAATTTACCCGTAGTGTTACTGGAAACCAGAACCACCAAGGTGTATGCTCCGTAGCGATTGCCCAGCTGATTGGTGCCGCTGAAACCGGCGTTCCAGCCCTCGGTAACCAGCGTATTTTCGCTGTCATCAATGCTTGCCATTACCACAAGCGCATCGCTTGCCTGTCCCAGTTCTTGCAGGTAGTCAAAGTAGTTGTCCCGGTAATTGCCCTGCTCGTCAAGGGGGCGATACACGTTGACAATCGCCTGATAGTTCAGCGTTTCAAAAGCAACATCGCTCGAAAACAGCCAACTGTCAGAATCCTCGTCATAGAGAGGCACAATGTGTGCAGTAGTCGCGCCGGCATTTTCTAGGGCAACGATTGCTGACTGAACGTCTCGGTCGGCAGAGCCTATGACCAGCACCGTGTAGTCAGTCAATCGCCCGTCAACAAAATTTGCCAGCAGTAGGTCAGAAAAGTCATAGGCAATGATGTTTTCTGCACGCAGTTGAGCGTTGCTCTCGCGTGTCTGTGCGATTTCACGCTCGATGCCCTGCAGCAGTGCTTCTTGTACGTTTGTTGGTGCTTCTCCTGCAATCAAGCCACCCAAAAGCAGCCCCAGCGCAAGGGCAAAAAACACTGATATCAGCGATGCCAGATGATAGCGTAGGTTATACATGTGCGAAACTCACTCCCCTAAAATCGCTTCTCTAGATTCCCAGCCACAGACTAAGGCGCAACACAATCAGCGAGAAAAAGTTGCGCGCATCAGGCGAGATGACCAGCAGTGTCAGCAAGACCGCCAGTAGTGCAAACAGTAGCGCAAACAGCATTCCTGGCGACACGCTGGACCGGTACAGACGGCTTACTCCTTTTGCATCTACCAGCTTTGGTCCGACCTTTAGGCGCACCAAAAATGAGGATGCCATGCCTGCGCGCCCCTTGTCCAGATACTCGATTAAGTTGTTGTGCGTACCGACAGCCACTATCAAGTCTGCGCCTTTTTCCCAGGCAAGCAGCAGTGCCAAATCTTCGCTGGTCGCAGCAAGCGGCCAGACAAAAGCAGCGTCAGCAATACCTAGTTCTTGCAGCGGTTCAAGGCCGGGAGCACGTCCATCAGCATAGGCATGGACTATGAGCTCTGCTCCGCTTTTTAAAGCCTCGGGCGAGACACTGTCCATGTCTCCGATGATGATATCAGGCTGAAAGCCTTCTTCGCGCAGCGCGTCAGCGCCACCGTCAACGCCAATTAGCACGGGTTTCATCTCGCGAATGTAAGAACGCAGCACGCGAATGTCCTCTTTGTAGTGGTAGCCGCGCACGACCACCAGTACGTGGCGGTCAAGCATAGGCGTACGCACAGCCGGTATCCACTGCTCTTCAGAAATGATGTTTTTTTCTTTCGACAAATAGCGCAGGGTGTTTTGGGCGAACTCTTCCAGGCGCAGGCTGACCTTAGTTTGCGCCTCTTGGTAGGCTTTTTCGATGGATTGCGCATTCTGAAAGGTTCCGGCGGCGATAAAGCCTTTTTTGCTGGGCTCTGCTCCTAAATACAGGTTTCCCTGATCGCTGACAAAGACCTTTTTGCCCTCTTTCAGTTTTTCAAAGGGAGCCTGTCCAATGTTGTCAAGCAGCGCGATGTTTGCCTGCATCAGCAGCAGCGGCCCCACGTTGGGATAGTCGCCAGAAATGGATGGTTGCGCGTTGATGACCAGTTGTACACCCGACGCGATAAGGCTCTCGGCTGCCACGCGATCCATGTCAACGTGGTCGATAAGAGCAATGTCAGTCGGCTCTAGCCGCTTTACCAAGTCCTTTGTGCGGCGATCAAGTTTGAGGATTCCCCGATACTTCATGTTATTAGTGTAGCATTCCCAGCGCAGCGCGCGTAATTGGCTGACCGCAGGCAATGCGCGTTGCTAGGCAACTGTCCGATTCTTTGTTCCAAGTCGCAAGACCCAGCTGCTGCGACAGGCGGCGAATCTCACTTTTGCACAGACCCTGTTCGCGCAGAGGGCTGCAAATACTGCGCTGCTGCAGCACGCGCATACCAGGACGCCTTGCTGGATTGTCGTCAGAGTTACTGCCGTCCATCACCGTGACATAAGCCCCTGCAGTCGCATACTCGCCAATCAGACGAAACATTTCCTGCTTGCAAAAATAGCAGCGGTTGTGGTCGTTTGCTACAAAGGCTTTGTTCGAGAGGATGTCCATGTCTAAAATGACCTGCTGTATCTTATGGATCTGACAAAAATGGATCGCCTGCGCCAGGTCAGCGTCAGCAATAAGGGGGGAATTGATGGTGATGGCACAGAAATTCTGGCCCAATTCTGTTGCTGCCAGATACGCAAGCAAGCTGGAGTCAACCCCACCAGAAAAGGCAAGTACAGCAGAGTGCATCTGGCGCAGCTGACGGCGCAGTGCGTCTAGCTTTTGCTCAGTTGCTGCCGTCATTGCTTGCCATGGTTTTTGCAGCAGTTTCTGCGGTAGATTCTGCGGCAGATTCAGTGGCGGGCTCTGCGACAGCTTTGCTGCGCGTGCTAGTCCATACAAAAAAGAGCGAAACTGCTGTTCCTGCTACAAAGGTCAGAACTCCTACTGGCCAGCTAAAGCTAGGGTCTGCAATACGCAGGCTGTTGGTCGCAATACCACCAAGCGAGCCCAGCATAAAGCCAAAAACCAAGGCATAAGCAAGACGCGCCCTACGCTCGAAGGCTGCTTTGATAAGACGCGAGGTCAAAACAAGGGCTACTGCCACACAGAGCACAAAAATGCCAAAGGGCAGCAGCTGGGCAGTGTCGCCACGCAGCAGCGCCTCTGCGGCAAACAGCAGGTCGCGGTACGCCCCCAAAAGTATCAGCACCACCGAGGCACTGAGGCCAGGAATCAGCAGCGATGACCCCGTCGCAAGACCGCTGTAGATCATAGTAGGAATGCGCAGAACGACAGTCGTGTCAGCAAGGGGTGTCGCAGAACCCACAACAGCAATACTCAGGACAAAGGTCGTGACAAAACTGAGAGCAACTGCCACAACACCGCTGAGTTTTAGACCGTAGTGCTTGACTTCGCGATAGATGACGGGAATGCTGCCAAAGATAAGACCGAGCAAAAAGAAGTAGGTCGCTTTCTCAAAGGTCGCAAACAGAAAGCGAAAGACAATCACAAAGGCACCGGCACTTACAATAACGCCCAGTGCAAGCGGCAGCAGATAGATTGCGTTTCGGCGTGGGTTTTTTAGCGGATGCGCCAAAATGTCAAGCAGGTCGTGGTAGACCCCCATCATCAGCGCGATAATGCTACCGCTGATTCCTGGCGCAAAGACGCTAAGCCCCAGAAAAAAACCACAGAGGACACGGTAGAGAAAACGAAACATTATGCTGTACCTTCCTCTTTGTGTGGGGCTTTGTGTGGGGCTTTGTGTGGGGCTTTGCTTGCTGTGGCTGGCAGTGTTTTGTGTGTGCCAAAGCGGTCGCAATAACTATGTACTTCGCAGCTGGCAAGGGCACGCTGACACAGCTCTTCAATATCAAGCAGTGACCAAGACTGAGCAACCTGGTCCAAGCGTGCATGCGTTTCGGGGCTGCGGGGCATAAACAGCGTGCAGCAGTCCTCGGCGTCTTGGATTGACAGTTCAAAAGTGCCGATACGCCGCGCCTCATGGACAATCTCATCCTTATCGCTGCCAATAAGAGGACGCAAAACGGGCATCGTCGCCACCTGATCAGTTGCGACAATATTATCAAGTGTCTGCGAGGCAACCTGTCCCAGCGACTCGCCGGTGACCAGTGCTTTTGCCTGCTGAGTCTGTGCAAGACGCTCTGCAATAACAAGCATCAGACGCCGGTACATGATGACGCGCAAACGCGGGTCCACCGTAGCTGCAATTTCACGCTGAATGTCACCAAAGGGCAGCACGTAGATGCGCGCCAGACCACCAGTGCGTGCCAAGAGGGCGCCGATTTCAAGCACGAGGCGTTCGCTGGCGTCATTTGTCTGAGGGCGTCCAGAAAAGTGTAGGCCCAAGACCACCGCGCCGCGCTTTATCATGCGATAACTAGCCACCGGCGAATCAATACCTGATGACAGCAGCGAAACCACACGCCCTGATGATCCTGTTGGTAGTCCACCAATACCCTTGACTTTGCTGGTCGAAACATAGCCCGACCCCTCGACAATCTTTATACTGACACATATATCGGGGTCTTTCATGCGCACGCCAGCACCCGTATGTTTGACCAGGTAAGCACCCACGTCACGATTAATATCCATGCTCGAGATAGGAAAGTCAGTACTCGAGCGGCGCGCATCGACCTTAAAAGTGTAGTCATCAAGAGCCTTGTCTGCGGCTGCCTCGCGCAGGGCAAGCAATGCTGTTTCACAGATGCTGTCCCAGTCGCGGCTGACCTTAGCCGCAAGTGCTACAGAGCTCACACCGGGGACTTGTGCGATAGCATGGACGTACTCCGCCGCCCTTTCCTGATTAGGCACAGCAACGGTCAGCGAACCAGCAATACGCTTGACGCGCGCTGTCTGCGCGGTGCTTGCTTGCGCGGTGCTTGTCTGCACGGGGAGTCTGTCCAAAGCCGCGTTGATGTTTTCGACCAGACGGCGTTCAAAGACCTTGCGATTGCGCCCCTTGAGGGCCAGTTCGTGAAAGGATATGAAACAAACGGTGGTCGGCACGGGCAGAGCCTCGCCTGTGCCTTAACCCAGCAGGTCGTCGGGTTGGCTGGGCGGTTTTATGTCGTCCGCCTCGCCCAAAAGTTCGATGCCATCACCCAAAAGCAAAGCTGAGAGACTATGTCTTTTAGGCTTGGGAGCCGCCTCTTCTTCTTTTGCTTTTTCTGCCTCGGCTGCTGCAAGCTTTGCTGCAATAACTTCGGGAGGCAGCGGTTCTTCGGCTGATACGTCGCCGCCTGCGATCTCATCCATAGCAAGGGCAAGGGGTTTTGCGCTGGTCAGCTTTGCGATTTCACTGGTCGCCATCGCACTGAGCGCCTGTTCACGCACACCATGAACCATGTCGTTAATCTGGCACGCACGCTTTGCCGCAAGCGTACACAGGGTAAACTTCGAGTCAACCTTTTCAAGAAGCACATCTATTTCAGGGTTTACGATAGACATGGACTGCCTTCACGCTCCTTACCGTTTCGTTTCTGACCCGCGCCGCGCCCCTCAAGAGGTCTTTTCAGGCGGCGAATGGGGCATCTTTTGTTCTTCTGCGTCAATTATGCGCAGCAATTCTGTGACCGCAGAATCTAAATCGTCATTCACAATCTGGTAATTATAGCGCATCTGCTGCGCGATTTCATGTTCTGCCGTCTGCAGTCGTCGCTTAATCTGCTCGTCGCTTTCTGTGCCGCGGTCTGTTAAGCGCTGGCAAAGGACGTCCATTGATGGCGCGTCGATAAAAATGGACACAGCGTCTGGCTTTGCCGCCATCACCTGAAAGGCACCCTGCGTGTCGATTTCTAAAAAGACGCTATTGCCAGCGTCTAACTGTTCTTGCACGGGTTGTCGCGGCGTACCATAGTATTCTGTGTGTACTGCTGCCCACTCAAGCAGGCCATCACCAGCAATCCAGTCCTCGAATTGCTGAGTGCTGACAAAAAAGTAGCTGACGGCGTCTTGTTCTCCTGCGCGGGGACTGCGTGTTGTTGCAGAAACAGACAACCAGGCACGCGTTTTTTGGGCAAGGACAGCCGCAAGCAGCGTGCCCTTACCAACACCTGACGGTCCCGATACTATAAACAGCCTGGCAGGAATAGCTTAGCTGAGAAGGTCAATGAGCTCTGCACGCTGGCGCGAACCCAATCCTTGCACCTTGCGTGTCTGGGCAATACCGACCTGGTCAAGCACAGCCTGCGCCCGTGCCTTGCCGTATCCCGGCAGCGATTCAAGCAGGGTCAAGACTTTCATGCGCGCAACAGTGGGGTCATCTGCGCGTTTCATCACATCGAGAAAGCTCACCGTGCCTTCTTTTAGCTTTTTGCGCAAATCTGCGCGTGCCTTTCGCGCTGCAGCAGCCCTCTCAAGGTACTCTCTGCGTTGCTCTGCGGTAAGTTCTGGCAGTGCCATCTAAACTCCCCCTTCCCCGGTACCTGTTATGAACCAGGTATGCACACGTTCTGTAAGTTCGCTTAAGTATAACACCAAAAAATGAGCAAAAAAAGGCATAATCGCTGGTCACATTCCAACAAACACGCTAAAAGGCAGCCAAGAAAGCGACTTTTTGTCTATAATGCAGAAAAAGAAGCAGCGGAGTCCGTCCATCACCGCAGCACAACTAGGCAGCAGACAGGCGTTCTGCACGGTCAGCAGCGATGAGTGCTTCAGTCACATCTTGCAGCTCTCCTCCGACCAAAATGGCATTATAGGACCCACTCCAGCCAATGCGGTGGTCGGTCACGCGGTCTTGTGGCCCGTTGTAGGTACGTATTTTCTCGCTGCGATCCCCCGAACCAATCTGACTGCGCCGCTGGTCACCCAACTCTGCCTGCTGACGCTGCAGTTCTTGCTCGTACAGACGCGCGCGCAGCACCCGCAGAGCAGCCTCACGGTTCTGTAGCTGCGACTTTTGATTTTGCGACTGTACCACCAGACCCGTGGGTACGTGGGTAATGCGCACCGCTGAATCTGTTGTGTTGACACTTTGCCCGCCAGGACCGCTGGCACGAAAAACGTCGATACGCAGGTCGTTTGCTTTAATCTCGACTTCGACCTCTTCTGCTTCGGGCAAGACGGCAACCGTTGCAGTTGAAGTATGAATACGCCCCTGTGACTCGGTTTTGGGTACACGCTGTACCCGGTGTACTCCCGATTCAAACTTCATCACCGAATAAACGCGGTCACCCTTGACACGAAAGGACAGTTCTTTAAAGCCACCAGAATCAGAGGGGCTGGCATCGATTTCTGTGACCTTCCAGCCCTGACCCTCGCAAAAACGGACGTACATACGGTAGAGGTCACCAGCAAAAATATTGGCTTCATCACCGCCGGCACCACCACGAATCTCGACAATGATGTCCTTGTCGTCATTGGGGTCAGTAGGAATCAGCAAAAACTTAATCTCTTCGGACAGCTGGTCAATGCGCACTGTCAAGTCACGCAGCTCTTCTGCGGCAAGGTCTTTTAAGTCCTGGTCAGACTCCTCTGCAACCATACGCTTTGCCGCGTCTGCGTCATCTGCTGCCTTGAGGTATTCCTGCGCCAGTTCTGCCAGAGGGGTCTGCTGACGGTGCTGTTTTGCGAGCTCTGTGTACTGCGCCTGGTCAGCAAGAACCGCCGGGTCGCCCATTTTTTCGCCCAGCGCGTGGTAGCTATCCACAATCTGCCCTAGTTTTTTGCGCAAGAAGTTCTCCTCTGCTCTCGCCTGACCCACTGCTCGTGGTGTCGCATTTACCGCTTTAATGGTATCATCAATACACGGGGGAAAGGAATGTTGATGGCTGAGGCAACCCATAAAATTCTGGTCGTCGATGACGAGGTCTCGATTACTGAATTCGTGCAGTATAACCTGAAAAAAGAGGGCTACGAAGTCACTGTTGCCCACGACGGCGCGTCTGCCCTCGAGTTATTTGCCCAGGGTGATTTTTCGCTGGTCGTCCTTGACATCATGATGCCCGATATCAATGGTTACGAGGTCTGCAAAAAATTGCGGAGTACGTCCAAAGTCCCCGTCTTGTTCCTTAGTGCGCGCGACACTGAAATCGACAAAGTCGTTGGGCTCGAGATTGGCGGCGATGACTATCTGACC
This sequence comes from Coriobacteriia bacterium, assembly GCA_009779395.1. GTDB lineage: Bacteria > Actinomycetota > Coriobacteriia > WRKU01 > WQUG01 > WQVN01. The sequence goes on along the minus strand of WREJ01000028.1, from coordinate 1,228 downwards.
AAGCCTTTTGGGGTGCGCGAGTTGACCGCGCGCGTAAAAGCACTGCTGCGCCGCAGCTCTTTCGAGGGTGGCAACCAAGACAGCGCAACCCTGCAAGTCGCGGGTATTACGCTGGATCAGTCGGCACACTTTGCCAGCTGCGCAAGTGGTCCCATTGACCTGACCCCCCGCGAATTTGAACTGCTCAACTGTCTGATGCAGCGTGCCGGCAAAGTACTGTCACGCGAACAGCTGCTGCGCGACGCCTGGGGCTGGGAATATCTGGTCGAAACAAAAACGGTCGATACCCACGTCAAGCGTCTGCGCGACAAATTGGAAGCTGCTGGTCTTGACTCAAACATCATCGAAACCGTTCGTGGCTACGGTTATCGCTTTAAATCCGACTAAAAGCAGCTAGCGTGCAAGCCAACAGCATCAAGGCACGTATTGAACGCCATGCCAGAAACATTGGGCTGCTGGGCACCTTTGTGACAACGTTTATTGCACTGGTCGTGCTGTTTGCCGCAGAAGCCTACGGCAGTCTACCCTTTATTGTGCTGGGTGGCTTGCTTGTTGCCGCGATTGTCTGGCTGATTACCATGAAAACTACCACGGCACTCGAGCGTGATGTTAATGCCATGACAGACAAGCTGCGCGAATACAATCGCGGCAACAAGTCAGCGCGCATTTGGGGCTCGAACATCCTCGAGCTGCGCTCACTTTCTGAACAAATCAATCGCATGGCAGAAGAAGCAGAGACAGCACTAATCGAAGTCCGCGCAGAGGATCAGCGTGAATCGGCTTTTGTCAGTGACGTGTCTCATGAACTGCGCACGCCCCTGACCTCTATCCGCGGGGCTGCCGAAACCCTGCTTGAAGGAGACGTTGACCCCGAAGACCAGGCGCGCTTTCTTAACATGATTGTCTCGGAATCTGCACGTCTGACCCGCCTTGCCAACGACCTTTTAACCCTGCAGCGTATCGAAGGCGGTACAGGCGAGATTAATCTGTCCCGTTTTAGTCTGGGAGAGGCTGTCCAGCGCGCCGAAGCAACACTTGACCCCATCATCGAAGCGCAGAATATCGCCTTTGCAACCGAAGGAGACCCCGAGGAAGTCCTCGGCGACATCGACCGCATTCAGCAGGTTGTTGTTAATCTGATAGAAAACGCCGCACGTGCTGTAGGACAAGACGGTCAGGTGTGGGTACAGTACGGCGTCGCTGCCAAATACGAATTGGGGCCGCTGCT
>WREJ01000027.1 GCA_009779395.1 Coriobacteriia bacterium | reverse complement strand
GTTTTTGTCACAGAACCAGAATACATTGACATCGCAATAACTAAAAACCTGCAAATGCCGGTAGGAACTATTACACCAACAACAGATTTTGCTTTTGACATTACACCCTATAGCTTTAACAATGAAACAGATCAAGTAAGCATTCTGCCAGAACTCACTGTTTCAAATATTACCTTCTCACCTTCAGATGTCGCAACAGTGACAGGGGACGTACGAACAGTAACAAAAGTCTCTGACTTTTTACTAGGAAATGACACCGTATTTCCCACGCCAGGCTTGTTCTCGTACCGCATTAGTGAAAGAAGCGACACCTTTAGCAACACGACAACAGAAACAATGACTTTTGACTCAAGCATCTATCAAGTAACTTTTGTTGTCATGTCACTACCAGAAGGTGCAGGAACCTACGTTTTGACAATTATCGTCAACAGAATACTTGAGGGTGGCGCCATCAGTGACAAACTGGAAGATCTCGATACTGCTCTGACATTCACTAACACTTTTGTCAGAAACGTCGACATTGATCCAACAGATCCTCTAGCTGTAGGTGGTTTGCGGATTTCCAAGACAACTACTGGAGTCATGCCTGACCCCAGTAGAGCATTTGACTTTGACATTAGACTCAGTTCTCCCTCTTTGGCAACAACGATAACGCCACCTATTATCTATCGAGCACAGATTATCGATACGCTGACTAACGAGACCATTGGTTCTGTCATCGAGTTTACCGATGAAGTTACAAGAACAGTAGCTCTGACCCACAATCAGACACTCGTCTTTCTTGATACGCATGTCGGAACCAGATACACAGCAGTAGAACTGCCCGTAAGCGATTACACACCACACGTCGTGGTTCGTACTGATGGTGTACTTGATACCAGCATCATTAATCCACCAGAACGTACGCCTAACGTTTCGCTGAGTACGGGTGAACAGACACTGGGTGAAGCTGCAAATACGGCAGACTTTACTAATACTGACTTTTTTGTACCACCAACAGGTCTTGATATTGGCAAGTTTGGTATGGCGCTGCTACTGATGGCAGTTGTGGGATTGCTCGTGATAATCACTGCCACGAGGCGCAGCAAACGTGAGATGGAACTTGCGGTGCTGACGCAGTAGTACTATGCCGCGTGCAGAGACCCCAGATCGAGTCTGGGGTGACGGGGTGGCAGTTTTGAGTTACTAGCAAAAAATAAATAAAATAATAGCGAGCAAAAAAGCTAGAGCGCATCGTAAAAGCGATGCGCTCTAGCTGCACTTTTAATCGATGTTTAATCGCTTTTTAATAAATTTTTAAGCGAAATTTAATCAATGTTTAAGCGATCTTTAAGCGCCAATTGTTACTATGACAGAGGATGTGTCGTTTTGTGATGGAAGCTGCGGGTTTGGTGACGGATGCTTCAGAGAGAAGGCACAGAGTAAGCGACCAGAAGTCCTTGACCGACACGTATTAAATACGTATAATATATGCACGAAGGAGTTGCGATGAAGCGGAGAGACTTGGTAAGACTCCTTGAAAGGAATGGCTGGACCTTTGAGAGACATGGCAGCAAGCATGATATCTATCAAAAGGGCAATGATCTTGAATCTGTCCCTCGACACAGAGATATTTCAGAAGGTTTAGCAAAGAGGATTATCAAGAGGTGGGGGCTGAAATAGCCCCTGAACTTTTGCGATGCAAAGAATGAGGTGAAACATGAAAGTTGTGTATCCCGTTGTCTTGGAAAAAGAGGCAAGTGGTGGCTATCTGGTAAATGTTCCTGACTTTGATCGTGATACGCAGGGTGACAGTTTGGCAGATGCTCTCGACATGGCTCAAGACTTGATTGCGATTCTTTCAGTGAGCTATCAAGATAGTGCAAAAGAATTGCCAACTATGACTCCGCTTAATCAGATTGAAGCTACAGGCGATGAGGTAAAAACGCTTGTTTCGGCTGACCTGTCTCGGTATCGAGCAAAGATTGACAATCGTGCTGTCAAAAAGACGCTTACTATTCCAAGCTGGCTTAATGTCGAGGCAGAGGCTGCCCATGTCAATTTTTCCTCAGTACTTCAAGACGCTCTTAAGGAACGCCTAAGTACAACGCATTAATAAGGCTATCAGCCACTTCACTCAGTGAAGGTAAGGGGGTTTACTCAATTCTGTACGTCCAGTAATGGACGTGCTCTGCCACTTTGTTCTATAATCATTTGCATGAACAAGCGAATCTTTTTATGGCTTTTACTGGCGGCTGCGCTCTTTGTTTTGGGTTATTCTGGCTATCGCTTTTACGAGGTTCAGCAGGTATATGCGATTGCGGATGTCCTGTATAACGAATTGCGTGACCAGGTGCTGACTGACGACGGCGAGCAGGACGATTCTGACCGTGCGCTGGGCATTCCTGCCAAGGGCATCGACTGGGCGCGTCTGCGCGAGATTAACCCTGACACGATTGGCTGGCTGTATTCGCCGGGAACAGTGATTGACTATCCGGTGATGCGTGCTGACGACTACAGCTACTATCTGAACCGTCTGCCTGACCGTACCTTTAACGCCAATGGTTCGCTCTTTTTAGACTACAATCACCGTCCCGATTTTTCTTCACCGATATCGGTGATTTACGGTCATCACATGCGCTCGGGGGCTATGTTTGGCACGCTAGAAAGCTATCGTCGGCAGAGTTTCTTCGAGGACCATCCCGTCATGTTTCTCTATACTCCCCGGCGAAACTATCGCATCGATTTGATGTATGGTTTTGTGGTCGCCGAGGGTCAGTGGCGTGCGCGTGCTTTTATGTTCGAGCCAAATCTGCCCAGTCTGCTGAACTACGCTGCCGAAAACACAACCTTTAGAAGTGAGGTCACTTTTACCGAGGGCGACCGTCTGATGGGACTTTCAACCTGTAGTTACGACTTTAATGGTGCACGCTTTGTTGTGCTGGGTATACTGCGCCCCTGATTGTATGCTGGGGCAAGCAGGGCACAGCACGTGCTGGTCTCAAACTCTCATCCTGAACTCTACAATTGTCGATAAATTTCTGCGGCACAGCTGGTGCTATGAACTATAATTAGCTAGCAAGGACTGAAAACGCACACCATAGGAGGAAGCATGGACGCATTGGGAGAACTGCTTTTAGCAGCTTTTGTTTTTTTTGCGATTGTCACCGTCAGTATTATTTACGCAGGTATTGTTATTACCAGCCAGCAAACGGTCAAGATTGTTGAGCGTCTGGGTAAGTTTCATCGTATTGCGCAGCCAGGATTTTCGCTGCGTATTCCTGTCTTTGATAGGGTGGTGGCGACCCTTGAGTTGCGTGTTCAGTCGCTGGATGCCAACCTCGAGACAAAGTCGCGCGACAACGTATTTGTGACAGCGATGGTCTCGACTCAGTATCGTATTGACCCAACGCAAACAGCACAAGCTTACTACGAACTGTCAGACCCCGAGCGTCAAATTCAGGCCTACATTGCTGACGCGATTCGTAGTGCGATTCCGCAGATGGACCTCGATGAAGCCTTCGAGAAAAAAGACGAAGTTGCTCGTCGTGTTCAGAAAAGCCTTGCCGAGGGCATGAAGGGCTTTGGTATCATCATCGTGAACACGCTGATTACCGGTATTGATCCGGCGCGTGACGTAAAAGACGCGATGAACAACATTAATGCCGCGCAACGCCAGCGTATTGCTGCCCAAGAAATCGCCGAAGCCGACCGTATCAAGGTTGTTACGCGTGCCCAGGGTGAAGCAGAACGCCAGAAACTTGAGGGTATGGGTATTGCTGACCAGCGTCAGGCGATTGTTGACGGTCTTGCAGCGTCATTTAAGCAGCTGGAAGAACACGGCATGGACGAGAGCGAAGTACTGAACCTGCTGATGCTGAACCAGTACATGGACACACTCCAACGCCTTGGCGAGCATGGCAAGAGTTCGACCATCATGTTAAACGGCGGACCTGGTGCGATGAACGACCTGCGCCAGTCGGTCATGGAGGCTATTGTTGGCTCGAGCGTCCATACGCAGAATACCTAAACTTTGTACCTGAAATCGCTAAAACTGAAGGGGTTCAAATCCTTCGCCGACCGCAGTCTGATGACGCTGGAACCAGGAGTTACCTGCGTTGTTGGGCCTAATGGCTCGGGGAAAAGTAACATCACAGACGCTGTCCTGTGGGTTCTGGGCGAACAAAGCGCAAAAAGCTTGCGTGGCCAGGCGATGGAGGACGTGATTTTCTCGGGCTCGAGTGCGCGTCAGGCAGTTGGGGTGGCAGAGGTTGACCTGGTTCTGGACAATAGCGACGGCTTTTTACCCATCGAATTTAGCGAGATTACCCTTACGCGTCGCATGTATCGCAGCGGCGAAAGTGAGTATTTGATTAATCAAAGTCCTACCCGTCTGATGGACATTTTGGACTTGTTGCACGACACGGGTCTGGGGCGCGAGGCACATTCGGTCATCAGCCAGGGGCGTCTGGCTGAAGTATTGGACGCCCGCCCCGAGGTACGTCGTGCCCTGATCGAAGAAGCAGCCGGTGTCCTCAAGCATAAAAAGCGCAAAGAGCGCGCTTTGCGTAAACTGAAAAATCTTGACGGACACCTGGCGCGTGCTGGCGACATTGCTGCAGAAATCGACCGTCAGCTGCGTCCTTTGCAGCGACAGGCAGGCAAGGCAGTCAAGCATTCAGAAATCAGCAAAGAGCTGCGTGATATCGAGGTTGCTCTTGCTGTTGATGACCTGCGTGTTTTGCAGGACGAATATCAGCAGGCGACCAAAGAAGAGCGCGAAGCAGACGCTGCCTGTGACATTGCCCGCTACGAGCAGGGCGAGCGCGAAAAAGAACTGGAAAAACTGACGACGCTGCTCGAAGAAAAGGGTCTCTTTGTTGGTGACATCGGCGAGCAGCGCAGACGCACACAGGCAATTGTCGAGCGCCTCGAGGCAGGAAGGCTGCTGCTTGATGAAAAAGGCAAGAACTTGGTCACCCGTTTTTCCGAGTTACGACAGACCATGCATGCGGCGCAAAAGCGCATTGGTCAGGCACGCGAGATACGCGACAGTTTAAGCAGTCAGCGCGCCGAGGCTGATGCAAAGCTAGAAGAGTTGTACACTCAGCTAGGCGAAGCACGGCGCAATTCAGAAACAGCACGACGTGTACGCAGCGAAGCAGACGCACAACTGCAGACGCTGGTGACAGAGCTGCGCACGAGCCGTGCAGCTGTTGATGACAGCATCGAGCGCAAACTGCAAAGCGACCAGGCACTGTCGTCTTTGGTGACGCAGCGTGATTTACTGGCAGAGCGCACAGATGGCCTGCAGCAAGAAGCAACAGCCTTGCGTGACACCCTAGCAGGACGACGTGCGCGTTTTGATTCGCTTGAAGCTGACTGGACAATCAGCCAGCGCGAACGTACCCTAGCCTCAGCTGATGTTGACAAGCGCGTTCGGGTGATTGAACACAATCGCCGCGACGCCGAAGCTGCCCGTGAAGCACTGTTTGCTGCGCGCGCAGAACTGCAAGCTCTTGAAGAGGTCGAACGTGCCTTTGAGGCGGCGTCGCCAACACTTACAAATCTTGCCAATCTGACAAAAAAGCCGACTGGTTATGTGGGTCCTGTCGTTGACCACCTGCGCCTAAAAGCAGAATCAAAGCTGGACGAATCCTTTGTCGAGTTGCTGCTGGGCAGTGACGTCTACGGCGTCTTTGTCGAGGATTGGCAGGCAGCCATCGCCCTGCGTGACGCCCTGACCAAGGGTACAGCACAGGCCGATTTGTCGATAATTCCCTTGCAGAGTGCGGCCAGAACTGAAACAGCAGATGCCAGCAGCAAAACAAAGCAGCCAGCACAGAAAACGCCAAAAAGTGGCACGCCACTACTGGACGAACTTGCTATGGAAGAACGCTTTCAGCCAGCGGTACGCTCGCTTTTAGGTGATGTGTATCTGGTCAAATCGCTGCAGGATGCTATTGCTGCAAGTGAGCGTTATCCCGGCTTTCGTTTTGCAGCGCGTGACGGTTCAATTGTGTGGCCGCAGGGCAAGCTGGTCCTGACTCCTCCAGGCGATGCTGCAGGTGGCGGCATTGATGGTAAAATCGCAGAGAGCGTCCTTGCGCGTAAGCGGCGCGAGGCAGAGTTGCGTGATGCTATGCAGAGTCTGGACGCGGCAGTGGCAGCTGCCGAGGGTGAAGTTGCAGCAGCAGAGGACGCGTTAAAGCTGGCGCAGTCAGACGCGCTTGATTTGAACCAAAAGGGTGCTGCCATTGCTGGCGAGCACGATTCACTGCGCGCCGAGATTGGGCGACTGGAAGAACAAATTGCAAAGCAAGACCGCGAGCAGCGCGACTGTGAGCGCAAGTTAAAGGGCATCGAGCGTGAAATCGCGGTGCACGAGCCACGACTGATCGAACTAGACCAGTTGCGTGAGAAAAGCGAGCAGCGCCTGGCAGAGTTGAGCGAAGAACAAGAACAGGCAGCAGCAAAGCGCGAGACACTGTTTATGGAAGAGATGGCTGCCACCAAGGTGACTAATGATTGCAACGTTGACATTGCGACAACCAGCGAGCGCATCAACCAGCTAAAGACGCGCCTGACGCAGATTTCGGGCGAAGTCGAGCAGCTAGAGCTGACCATTACGACTTCAGAACAGCTAGAACTGGCATTAGAGTTGCTGCGCGAGCGCCTGACTCCGCTGCATGAGGATTTTACGACCCTTGCTGCGCGCGCCCAGCACTGGGAGATTATGCTGCGTGACCGTGCCAGTTTAGAACAGGCAGACTCGGCGACCTTGCGCCAGACCATTACCGATGCGCGCGAAAAGGTGCGCGAGGCAACGCAGGTGACCGAGCTGCGCCAAGAAGCCTTGATGCAGGTTCGTGTTACCAAAGGGCAGTGCGAAATCAAGGTCAACCAAGCCGTACGCAGTGTGGTCGAAGAACACGGCACGCCGCTTGAAATGGCTTTGAGCCTGCCGGCAATCGAGGACCGCCACGCCACCGAAGACCGTGCTTTTGACCTGCGCAAACGCCTAAGCAAGCTCGGTAGCGTTAATCCTATCGCTCATGAGGAGTACGAGGTCCTGAAATCACGCAGCGACTTTACTCACGGGCAAATCGCTGACCTAAAAGCTGCGGCACAGGCACTGAACAAGGTTGTTGCTGCCATTGACCGCAAAATGAAAGAGCGATTCCTTGCCACCTTTGAAGAGGTGGACAGGCACTTTCAGGATGTATTTGCAATACTGTTTCCTGGTGGACGTGCTCAACTGCTGTTAACTGACCCTGACAATCCTGAAGTCACGGGTGTTGACTTTTACGTGCAGCCACGCGGCAAACGCCTGAAAAAAATGTCACTGCTTTCTGGCGGTGAGCAGGCGCTGACCGCACTGGCCTTGCTGTTTGGACTTGCCCGCAGCCGCCCCTGTCCTTTCTACGTCCTTGACGAAGTCGAGGCGGCCCTTGACGACACCAACCTGCGCCGCTTTATCGCCTTTATCAACACCATGCGCGCCGACACGCAGTTCCTCATTGTCACCCATCAGCGCCGCACCATGGAGATGGCAGACACCCTCTACGGCGTCTCGATGCAGGCAGACGGCGTGTCAAAACTCGTCAGCCAACGTCTAGAACAGGCACTAGAAAGCGTCAAAACATGAACATCAGCGCAAGGAATTATCACTATTTCTTGGGGGAGCATGTCCAACAATGAGTGACATCGGCTGGAAAGACCGTCTTGCGCGCGGAATGTCAAAAAGCCGTCAGCGACTGGGCGGACAGCTCAACACCCTGATGGGACGCGTTGTCGATCTAGACGACGACTTTTTTGCAGAACTGGAAGAAACGCTTATCTCTGCCGACTTTGGCTTTAAGCCAACTCTTGACATTGTCACCACGCTGCGCGAACAGATAAAGGTGCGCGCAATCGCAGACGCCCAGGGCGTGCGCGAACTGCTGATTGACATTATTGCCAGCGAGTTCGAGACGGCTGGCGACCCCTTTCAGTTTAGTCCTGTGACCATTTTGGTGGTGGGTATCAACGGCCCGGGCAAGACTACCAGCGTGGGCAAGCTAGCAAAACAGGCGACCGACGAGGGGCGCAGCGTAGTGCTGGGCAGTGCTGACACCTTTCGTGCTGCAGCAGGCGAGCAACTAGAAATCTGGGCGCAGCGTGCCGGTGTCGACATTGTGTTGCGGCAGCGGGGAACTGACCCAGCCAGTGTGTCCTATGCCACGGTCGAAAAAGCACAGACGGAACGTGCTGACCTTGCTTTGATTGACACAGCCGGACGTCTGCATACCTCACCTGATCTGATGCGCGAACTAGAAAAGGTACAGCGCGTCACCCGTGAAAAAAGCAGCGCACCTACCTTTACCGTGCTGGTAATTGACGCAACAACAGGTCAAAACGGCCTGGTGCAAGCCCGCGAGTTCAACAAGTTACTCGCCGTTGATGCGCTGATACTGACAAAACTCGATGGCACCGCCAAAGGTGGCATAGCTGTTGCTATTGCTCGTGAACTGCAGGTGCCTATCGTACGCATTGGCGTCGGAGAAGGAATTGACGACCTGCGACCTTTCAATCCACGGGAGTTCGCAGAAGCCCTCATAGGCTAGAGTACACCAGGTGGCCAGACTCGGTGTCGTTTAAAAAATCAAAAATACACGAGTAGGTCACTACGCTTAGCATTTTTGATTTTTCAAGCCTCCTTGATTCTGACCACCTGGATGCACTCTAGCGATTGTGCAAGATTCTGCCATCCCTCCTAAATGCTACAATTTCTCCTATGAACTTTACCCTCACACATCGTGACCCCACAGGTGCGCGCGCTGCCACCTTTCAGACGCCGCATGGTAGCGTGCAGACGCCGCTCTTTATGCCCGTAGGCACCAAGGCAACGGTGAAGGGCGTCCAGACAAATGTGCTGCAGGATCTTGGTGCGCAGGTGGTGCTGGCAAATACCTATCATTTGGCGATGCGACCAGGCGTTGACTTGATTGCTGCTGCCGGCGGCTTGCATACCTTTATGAACTGGCAGCAGACGCTGCTGACCGACAGTGGTGGATTTCAGATTTTCTCGCTGCAGGACACGCGCAAAATCACCGACGAGGGAGTACGTTTTCAGTCCATTGTTGACGGCACGCAGCATTTTTGGACGCCTGAAGAAAACATGCGTCTGCAGCATATGCTGGGTGCTGACATCATTATGCAGCTGGACGAATGCCCGCCCTATCCAGCAGAAAAAACGCAGGTCGAAACGGCAATGAAGCGCAGCCTGGCTTGGGCGCAGCGCTGCAAAGATGCGCATGAACAACTCGAGGCGCACAAAGATGGACGCACTCCACAGGCCCTGTTTGGGATTGTGCAGGGGGGCGTTTTTGCCGATTTACGCCTTCAGTCGGCAGATGCTTTGACCGACATGGACTTTCCTGGTTACGGCATTGGCGGCTACAGTGTGGGCGAGCCCCACGAGATGATGTTTCAGACACTGGCTGCGACCACCGCTGCTTTGCCCGCGCACCGTCCGCGCTATTTAATGGGGGTCGGCAATCCCACGACCCTTGTTCATGCGATTGCTGCTGGTGTTGACTTGTTTGACTGCGTGCTGCCAACGCGCACGGCTCGTATGGGTACGGCATTTTCTAGCGAGGGTCGTCTGAACTTGCGTAATGCACGCTTTGCCAAAGACATGCAGCCTGTGGACGCACTCTGCCGCTGTGCGACCTGCCAAAACTATTCACGCGCCTACCTGCGTCACCTAATCATCAGCAACGAGATGCTTGCGCCCGTCCTGCTGTCGCAGCATAATCTGCATTATCTGCTGGATGTATGTCGCCGCGCGCGCCATGCTATCGAAACAAACACTTATCAACAGTTCATGAAAGACTGGGACAACAGCCCTGCTGCCGCCGATTACTAGTGCTAAAATTTCACCGTACTGCTGCCCCCACTACTGCGTGTTTGCAGGGGGCGGAGTGTGTCCAAAGCTCGCAGACCAGTCCAAGGGGGAAGCACAAAGGTGATATCAAAAGCTGCGATACGTCTCTTGTCGGTGCTGCTGTGTGCCGCGTTGATACTTCCTTTTGCTGCCTCACTGGTTTTTGCCAACGAGGGGACAGAAGCGACCTCTGATGCTGCGCCTGCATTTGCGCTTGAGGACAGTTCGACTGCCATTGCAGACAAACATAACAATCAGGTCATCTTGCTGCTGGCACCCTTTTTGCAGTGGGAGGACATCACGCCCGAAACAACCCCGCACCTGTGGGCGGTCTTACAAGACGCTGCCATTGGTAACCTCAATGCGCGCAGCCGCGTTAAAGAAGCAGACGGTGCCCCGTCTTTGGCAGAGGGAGCACTGACCATCAGTGCTGGTACTTGGCCACTGGTGGCACATCAGGCTCTGCCGGCCTTTCAGATAAACGATGTTTTTGGCGATGCCTCT
>WREJ01000026.1 GCA_009779395.1 Coriobacteriia bacterium | reverse complement strand
GAACCTCCACGGGGGTTGCCCACTAGAACCTAAATCTAGCGCGTCTGCCAATTCCGCCACGCCCGCAATGGTGCACAAGTATATCAAACATTAAGCCAGCGAATATAGTACAATCAATCAGTTGTACCAAAAATAAAACCAGAGCAGGCGAGGAAGGACCATTCGTGAGCTTTCAAAGCAAGGTAGTACGGGACGGCGACGGAACAGCAAAAGTTACGGTGACCGTCACGGCACAGCAGGTAGACAAGGCAATTGCCGCTGAATTTCGTTCGTTGGCGCGTCAGCTGCGCTTTCCGGGCTTTCGTCCGGGCAAGGCTCCGCGCAGTGTCATCGAGGGGCAGGTTGGGCGCGACTATGTGCTGGGTCAGGCACTAGAAGCGGTGGTCAACGACAGTTTTCCGCTGGCTGCTGATGCCGAAGCTCTGCGTACTTTTGGCAAGGCCGAGTTCGACGACCCGCCAGAACTGGTCGAGGGCGAGGACTACTGCTACACCGTCAAGGTTGTGCTGCGTCCCGAACTGACGCTGACTTCAGAAGAGGTCAGCATCACGATGGTCTCGAAAGACGCGACAGAGGCAGAGATTGACCAGCAAATTGAAGGCACCCTCGAGCGCTTTGCACAGTATCCAGCGATAGAAGATGCCAAGGCAACTGTCGCCGAAGACTCTTTTGTGACCTTTAGCTTTGAGTCGACCATTGACGGGGCAGACTACGAAGGCTCTACGGTCGAAAAGCACCTGTATCAGCTGGGGCAAAACATGATGCCCGAGGCCTTTGACCAGGGACTTGTGGGTGCAAAGGCTGGCCAGCAGCTAAAGATCGAGTTTCCCGTCGAAGATGCAGGGACCAACGCAGAATTTGCTGGCAAAACCATGTCCTTTGATCTGACGATAGATGCTCTGAACGAGAAAAAAGTTCCTGAAGTCGACGACAATTTCGCGACCATGACTGGCTTTGAGACAATCGATGACATGCGTAAAGAAATCAAGTCTTACATTGAATCGCAAAAGGCGCAGAATTGGGAGCGCGTCCGTGACGACCGCCTGCTACAGGCACTTGCCGAGCGTCTTGACGGCGAGCCATTGCCCGAGATGGTCGAGGCGCGCGCTGACGGCATGATTGACGAGTTCTCGCGTATGCTGGAACAGTCGAACATGACCCTCGAGGGTTATCTAGAGCAGGCAAACATCGACCCCGAGCAGTATCAGACTGACATGGAAGAGCAAGCGTCCATATCTGTGTGTAATGACCTGGCTTTGGAGGCTCTTGCTCGGCTGAAAAATATCGAAGCTGATGACGCGACCCTTGACGAAGAATTCGAAAAGGCAGCTGCAGCAGAACTAAGCGAGGACAAGCAGTCAAAGGTCACGGCAAAAACTTTGCGTGAACGTTGGGAAAAAAGTGGCATGATGACCAGACTACGCGACGACCTGTCGCGTAAAAAGGCCCTCGAATGGTTGCGTGACAACGCAGAAATCACCATCGAGGAAGAAGAAAAGGACAGCTAACATGGACGATTTGAAGGCAAACCTTGTTCCCTACGTAATTGAACAAACCAGTCGTGGCGAGCGCAGTTTTGACATTTACTCGCGCCTGCTAAACGAGCGCGTCATCTTTCTGACCGGCGAAGTCAATGAAATCACTGCCAGTCTGACCATTGCTCAGATGCTGCATCTCGAAAGCATCGACCCCAGCAAGGACATTAACTTTTACATCAACTCGCCGGGTGGTTCGGTGGTTGATGGTTTAGCGATTTATGACACCATGCAGTTCATCAAGCCAGCTGTCTCGACCATCTGTGTGGGACAGTGTGCTTCGATGGGTGCAGTGCTGCTTGCCGCAGGTCAGGCGGGCAAACGCTACGCCTTGCCGCATTCGCGTGTGCTGATTCATCAGCCTCACGGCGGCGCGCAGGGGCAGGCTTCTGACATCGAAATTGCCGCTGCAGAAATCATGCGTATGCGCAAAGAACTCAACGGCATTTTGGCGCGCCACACCGGTCAGACCATCAAGCGCATCAACGCTGACACCGACCGCGACAACATCATGACGGCACAGGCTGCTGTCGAATACGGCCTGGTCGATGCTGTCATCGAAAACCAGGCAAGCATTACCGCGAACAAAAAAGGTGCCTAAACTGTGGCAGATGACCAGCATAACAACAAGGCGGAGGAGCCTGTCCAGAACCCCTCAGATTTAGCAGACGGGGCACCAACAGCACCAGCCTGTTCCTTTTGTGGACGTACTCCCGCACAAATCGGTCAGCTGATTTTTAGTCCTGACGGCAGTTTTATGTGTCAGGAGTGCATTGATTTTACTAACGACATCATCACGGGTCTGCAGGCAGCCACTGCAGATGCCATTGCTGCAGAAGAAGCCGCCGAGGACCAGCCAGAACCACCAATACCGGGCAGCGAGTTTAGCGTGGACACTCTGCCAACGCCGCGTCAGTTGCATGACGCGCTAAACGACTACGTGGTGGGGCAGGAACGCGCGAAAAAAATACTGTCGGTGGCTGTGCACAATCACTACAAGCGTGTCATGGTCGAGGCACAAGAACAGCAGGCTCTGGCAGAATCTGCAGATGCTGTGCCTGACGAGGTCGAACTGGCAAAAAGCAACATAATGCTGCTGGGACCGACCGGCACGGGCAAGACGCTTTTGGCAGAAACGCTCGCGCGGGTGCTCGATGTGCCCTTTACCATCGCAGACGCCACCGTTTTGACAGAAGCTGGCTACGTTGGTGAGGACGTCGAAAACATCCTGTTAAAGCTGGTCACAGCCGCAGATGACGACATCGACCGCGCCCAGATTGGCATCATCTACATTGACGAAATCGACAAAGTTGCGCGCAAGGCAGAGAACCTTTCCATCACCCGTGATGTCTCGGGGGAGGGCGTCCAGCAAGCCCTGCTTAAAATTATCGAGGGAACCGTTGCCAATGTTCCGCCAAAGGGGGGGCGCAAGCACCCTGACCAGCCACTGCTTAAAATCGACACGACAAACATCCTGTTTATTGTTGGCGGTGCTTTTGTGGGGCTGGAAAAAATCATCGCCGAGCGCATTGGCAAGAGTGGTGTTGGTTTTGCCGCCGAGATAAAACCAGCAGACAGTGACAGTAGCAGCGACCTTTTTCAGCAGGCGCAACCAGAAGATTTGAACAAATACGGCATCATCCCCGAGTTTGTTGGTCGTGTACCGGTCATGACCTCGACGCGTGACCTTGATCTGGAAGATCTGGTTCACATACTGACACAGCCAAAAAACGCGCTGACCAAACAGTATCGCAGATTGTTTGCTCTTGAGGGGGCTTCGCTAAGCTTTGAACCAGAGGCCCTTGAAGAGATAGCACGCCTCTCGAAAGAGCGCGGCACGGGTGCTCGGGGACTGCGCTCTATCTGCGAGTCAGTACTGCTTGATGCTATGTACGAACTGCCTAGCAGGAAAGATATTGGGGAAATAGTAGTAACGGCGGCTGCAGTCAGAGAAGAAGAGATCCTTCTCCCCAAATAGCGCTATTAGAGCGGGGGTTTGGTTCCAATGTTTGGATTAGTGCGTGGGTTTTCGTGCTTCTACCCAAGTCTTAATTTGCGAGTTAATACAAGCCTCAGTAGCGGGGATTGTTTTTGTGTAACGCTCGCAGGCGCCTTCCAAACTGCCCAGGCGATTGGGAACATGGGCAGCCTCTGGCGCAAGACGGCGTACAGCACGCAGCAGCTCAAAGCCGTTCATTTGGTCGTAGGGTTCTGGTCGGGGTGCTCCGTAGCTTACGCCCAGCAGTCCGCGCAGTACGTTGGGGCCAAACTTTGCCCAGTGTGCTGTTGATACCACCATCATGGGGTTGTCGCCGCGTAAGTTCTGTGCGCTCAGGTAGGCGATGGCGGTGTGGGGTTCAATCAGGTAGTGATAGCGTTTCCAGCAGGATCTAATCGCACGCAGCGAGTCGTCGTTGTCAACATATTCTGCGGCAAAGTCTTGCTGCACCCGCTGCAAGGTTTCGGCGTCAACCTGAAACATGCCCTCGTGGCGCAGCTGACGCATCCAGGTATGGACGGCTTGCGCATCGCTCATGTAATACAGCAGTCGCTCGAGGTTGCTTGATACCAAAATGTCCATCGCTGGGCTTGCCGTCTGGTAAAAGGTACGGTCACGAATGTCGTAAATACCTGTGTTGATAAAGTCGCACAGTACCTTGTTTTCGTTTGACGCACAAATCAAGCGGCCGATGGGCGCGCCCATCTGTTTTGCCAGCCAGGCTGCCATGATGTTGCCAAAGTTACCCGTTGGCACACTGATGTCAAGCAATTGACCATCTTCGAGTTTGCCGCTTGCGCGCAAATCGACAATCGCACTGATGTAGTAGATAATCTGAGGCATCAGACGTCCCCAGTTAATGGAGTTCGCACTCGACATCTGCAGGTGTGTGTGGTCGCGCAGCCACTGCAGCAACTCTTCGTCAAAAAAGGCCTCTTTGACCGCACGCTGACAGTCATCAAAGTTGCCCTTGACGCCATAGACCCCAACGTTCATGCCCAGCGTGCTAGTCATCTGTGTTCGCTGCACGTCAGAAACGCCGTTTTCGGGGTAGAAGACAATCAGATTTGTGTGGCTGCGATGCGCAAAGCCAGCCAAAGCCGCAGAGCCCGTATCGCCGCTGGTTGCGACCAAAATCAGCAGGTCACGCGACAGAGTACCTGCTTTAATCTCGCGCTTAATCGCAAAACTAAAGAAACGCGGCATACACTGCAGCGCCATGTCTTTAAAGGCACTGGTCGGACCATGCCACAATTCCAGCATATGCGTATCAGCGTCGAGGCTAACAACGGGCGCAATCCGGTGGTCGTCAAACTGATTGCCATAGGCCTTTTGCATCATGCGCACAATGTCATGCTGCCCTATATCAACAGCAAAAGCCTCGTAGATAAAGGCACCACGCTCGGCGTAGCTTAGGGGGTGGAGTGCGTCCAGTTCTGCTAGGCTAAAGTGGGGAAGCGTCTCGGGTAAATACAGTCCGCCGCCACGAGCGATGCCGCGTAGCAAAACCTCGCTAAATGCAGGACGCGAGCTATCCAGCCCGCGCGTATCAACATATCGAGTAGTCATAACACAAGCAATTGTACCGCTCTTTAGGTGTGACTTTTGAAAATTCATGTGCCGCTTAGCCAACTTTTATCTGTGACTGAAAAATTATCATTTCTGAATGTTTTTAGTAAATATTTCAAAATTAATATGTGACTTGTACTTATCATTTGAAAAATAATTATAAACTTGGTATATTTTAGGTGATAACTTTCACTTGGGGTTTAGTCAGGGTTTGGCGAAATCGCGGTGCAGTTAGACAAAGAACTTGGCTGTGTGTGCTCTGTACTGGACAAACTCTGCCAAGCATCCTTATCAGGAAAGGAGGTGTACGTATGAATGATAACAATTGCAAATACAAAAACCGAATAAAAGGAGAACTAAACATGAAGAAAACTTTTGTAGTTCTTGCTTTGGCTTGCGCGCTTGTCCTTTCTTTTAGCGCAATCGCTGGGGCAAATGAATGGAAGGGCTTCTCGCCGCTTAACCCAGATGCCCCTGGCACTCCTGGTTTTGTCGCCTGGGATGATGCTCGTGCAAACATGGCTGCCAACAATGTTCCTGCGGCACTACAGGCAACAGCTCATGGTGGCTATGTAGCATCAACCACCAAGTGTGCGGTGTGCCACTCGTTGCACCGTGCAACGGGTATTCCTGATGGAGCACCTGCTCCTAATAATCAGCTGTTCCTGACATCTGGTGGCGACTCCTGTACTGCCTGCCACACTGACTGGGGTTCAATGACCACCAGCAAGTTGGTCGAATGGGCAGTAAACGGCGTTGGTGCTGGTCCTCATGATACTGTTGGCGCCTGTGTCGCCTGTCACACCGGTGGCATCCACGGTGGTAACGGTTCAGACTATCACGTCATGAACGTGTTCATGCTGGGTGGTAACGCTGACGCACAAATCGCAGCAGAGTTTAACGTAGCAGGACAAAACAGAGGAACAGGTACCGCTGCTGGTAACTGGGACGCAAACAGAGCCGTCTTTGATGGTACTTTGGACGGATCAGGCAATGATGGTACACGCTGGTGGGCACTGGGCACGACTACGCCTGTTGGCATGGGTGGTCTTCCTGCCGGAGTAAGTGCTATCCAATTTGCTGCTGCACGTAGTGTAGCAACAGGTGCCACTTGCGGTCTTGCCGGTTGCCACACCTACTCTGCTTTTGCAAACAACATCTGGGGTACGGGCTTTACGCGTGTAGATCCCAGTGATCCTGCTTCTACCACGGTGGTAACGGGTCATGCTGTACCTGCATTGGGTACAACATCAGGCACCAACAACGGTGGCTGCGGTCCCTGCCATCCTGGAAACGCTGCTGGACTACCAACATGGTCACGCAACACACAATGGAGACAGTTTGGCTGTAACCAGTGTCACGACATGGTTGGTGTAGCGACAAATTCGATTGCTTTCCCACACGGAAACAGAAACATTGAAGTGTTCGAGTGGATTGACAACCGTCCTGCGCAAAACAGCGTAGAAATCACGACAACAAACATTCAGGCTGGAAACCTGTGGATGTACTCGGGCAACCTTGCCAGAGCAGCAGGTGCCGGTGCAGTAAACAATGTTCCTCGCGGAGAAAACAATGCTCCATTGACCGTAGTTAATTCGTCTCCTGGCAGCTTTGCTGATGCCAACTGGCGCGTTCTTACTGGTGTAACTAGCGGTGCTTTGGTACCCGGAACAACTGGTATGAACGACGGTGCCTGCTTGAAGTGTCACCTTGCGACTGATGCCCTGTCACTGAACAATACCGGTGTCGGTGCGTTTATTGGCGCACAAGGATACTCTGACTTTGCCACACGCGGTCACGGCTTCAATGCTGGTCGTTATCCCGGTGGTGCTAGCTCGATGAGCGATACACAAGCTGGCGGATCCTTCAGAATGCATCTTTACCGTTAATACCTACATGCCTAAGCAGCACTAAGTGTTACCCAAGGTGTTGGCGGAAAAGAACGCATAAAAAAAGAAAGCACCCCTTGCGGGGTGCTTTCTTTTTACAATCTTTCAAATAATACCCATATGCCTAAGCAGCACTAAGTGTTATCTGTAAAGGTGCATTCTTGCTGAACCAGTTGCCCAGTCGTTCGGATTCGTTGAACCAGGAACGGATGAGGGGAAACGACCAGCATTCCAGCCGTGTCCACGGTTAGCAAAGTCAGAGAATCCACGTGCATCCATGAATGCGCCCTGAGGACCAGTGTTTCTCAGTGACAGTTCGTCGGTTGCGATGTGGCACTTCAGACAAGCACCGTCTTGCAGACCGCTTGTACCAGGTACACGCGCGCCACTGGTTACACCAGTCATTACACGCCATTCGGTAGTAGCATAGTTGGCGATGTTACCTGCAGCACTACTGCTGCCAGCGCCAGCTCTACGGGCGAGGTTACCTGTGTACATCCACAGATTTCCTTCTGTTACCGTAGTCTCTACACGAATCGATGCTTCACTTACTGTTGGTGCTCCTGATGCAGGAACGCCCTCGGTCCACTCATAAACACGGATGTTTCTGTTTCCGTGTGGGAAAGCGATGGAGTTTGTTGCTACGCCAACCATGTCGTGACATTGGTTACAGCCATGCTGTCTCCATTGGTTGTGTCTGTTGCCTGCAGTTGGCAGACCAGCACTACTACCAGGGTGACAAGGACCGCAGCCGATACCAGCGTTTTCACGACCATAGCCAGCAGGTACTGCGTGACCGGTCAAAGCGACAGTTGCAGGAATTGTAGCGTCATCACTGGGGTCAATACGATTGAATCCAGTACCCCACTGATTGTTAGCAAAAACAGAATAGACGTGACAGCCTTCCATACCACAGGTTGCACCTGTTGCCAAACTACGCGCAAAGGCGTAGGTTGCGTGTGAAGTAGTACCCATACCGCCACCACCAGCAACGGTACCTGGAGGGCTACCCATTTCGGCTGGTGCATTGAGTCCATTTGCCCACCATGACTGTGCTGTTCTTGGGGTAGTTGCCGTTACCGGAGCTACAAACCTACCAGCTACAGCCTGGCCAGCTACGTTCATTTCTGCTTCGATTTGATCGTCAGCTTTGCCTCCCAGCATAAAGACGTTCATTACGTGGAAGTCTGACATGCCACCACCATGGATTCCACCACAGTGACAAGCAACACAACCACCGGTACCAGGCTCATTGTGAGGACCAGCACCAACACCATTTACTGCCCACTCTACCAACTTGCTGGTGGTCATTGCGCCCCAAGCAGTGTGGCAAACGGTACAAGAATCTCCGCCAGCGGTCAGATAGTACTGGTTGTTTCTACCAGCAGCAAAGCCAGGAAGACCAGGGCCTTCCCAAACACCCGGTGCACGGTGCAGCGAGTGACATACAGAACACTTGGTGGTAGATGTTGTGTAACCACCATGAGCTGTTGCCTGCATAGTAGCAGGAACGCTGTTCTGTGCCATAGTAGCAAGGGCTACGTTCCATCCGACAAAGCCGGGAACACCAGCTGCGCCAGGATTAAGCGGAGAGAAGCCCTTCCATTCATTTGCTCCAGCGATTGCGCTAAAAGAAAGGACGAGCGCGAAAGCCAAAGCAAGAACTATAAAAGTTTTCTTCATGTTTAGTTCTCCTTTAAATACCTTTGTTTCATACAAATTTTTATCATTCATGTAAGACACCTCCTTTCCTGATATGGATGCTTGACGAAATCTTTCAACCTCACCAAGGTTTGGTGTACTCGCAATCCAACCCTGTCAAGCGATGACACAATCAAATTGAGAAAACTACACTCGCATATAACTATAACAAATTCTCCGCAAATGTTAAATACTAGTTTCATTTTAAGTGCGTCTTTTTTTCACGCAATACTCATGGACATACTCCCCACGACTTTTAAAACTCTTTTCATGCCGAGGAAGTGCTCCATCAATCCCCATCAGACCATCTTTCATGTCAAGCAGTACCGCTCGCGCTGTGCTGGCATTTTTTGTGTTGTTTGTGCAGTATGATTGCTTGCTGCTTGTTGTGAGTAGTGGTACGATTAACAGGTTAGAAGAGAACCGTACTATAGGGGGTGCTATGAGCACTGAGCATAAGCACAATAAGCTTGACCAAGATGCACAGGATTTTGCTGATACGCACAAAGAAAATCAGCAGGATGCCTTGGTGAAAACTGCCGCACCGTCAAGGAAAAAGCAATCCGTATTCAGCGATTCTTACATTCGCTTTTTAATGTTGGTTGCTGCCCTTACGGTGATTGGTGGGCTCCTTACGATAATTTTTGCCATGTACAATGGCGTTTTAAATCTTGAAGCTGGTCGTGCAACGACTGCCGAAGAGTTTGCGATGAAGCGCGCAGAGGCTTTTATTGGTGTCGAAGAAACTGCTGAAAACTATGGCAGATTGGCACGGGCACAAATTGCTAATAATCGCTTTATCGAGGCCGAAGAGACCATTACTTTGGGGCGTAGCCTAAACTTGCCTGACGAAGAACGCAATCAGGCACTAGAATATGCTGCTGCGGTGCTGGCACAGGCCCGGGGTGACTATGATGTGGCGATAGAGCGTTACGAAAATGTCATGCGTCAGTTGCGCGAAGATTTTGACCGTGCCTACAACAGTGACATCAGTCCTAACTGGGCGCGTGCCTTTGGCATGCATCCAAACTACTACGATTCAGCCTTCTTTTTAGCGTGGCTGTATGGTGAACAGGGTGATTTCGAGCGCAAGCTGGAACTACTTGACACTGCTATCTCGGGTAACCCAACAGCAGCAGACCTGTTTGTCGACCGCGGAAATACTAAACTTGAACTGGGGGATATCGAGGGAGCAATCGCAGACTTTAACGAAGCACTGCGCTTTATCCCCGATGACGAAGAAGCTCTTGCTGGTCTACAAAGAGCGGAAGGAAACTAAGGATGACAGACATAACAAAGGATGATGTGGTAAACGAGGCTACCGTAGATTCTGGGGAAGAATCCTCTGCTCTTGATGCTTCTGCTGCAGTGAGTGCTGCGACACCTGCACTTCGGGCAACAACAAGCCCCGAGGACGAAAAGGCCATAAAGCGTACCCGCACCATTGCAACAATCGTTTTGATTATCCTGATAATGCTGATTCTTGCGGCTTGTGCGATGATGTTTGCCCTGCTCCGTCCCGGTGGACTCGGTGTTGGCAACCAACGAGCCGGCATCACCTGGATTCGCTCGATTTATGGACATGGTACTGCTCAGGAAGACTTGATAAATCCGACCAGCGTGGCATTTGACCCCGCAGGAAACTCTGTTTGGGTGTCTGACAATGCTCGCTTCCGTTTGGTGGAGTATGACCTGTCAGGACGTCTGCGCCGCATTTTTAACATTCGTGACCTGACTGGCGAGGCAACAATTGTAAGTCGTGTGGCCTTTGCTCCCAATGGCTGGTTTGTTGTCGCCGAACAAACCTATGACCGTGTTCAGATATTTGACAACAATTTTGAACTGCAGACAACTTTGGGCGTCGAGCATCCAACGGCTGTTGCTGCCAATAACGACTATGTTGCGGTGGGCAGCAGACGGGGCTTTGCCGTCTTTACCATAACCGGCGAGGGTGTCGGCAAACATGGTGCTGACGCCGAGGACGAATTCAACCGTTTCGACTACGTTTCTGGT
>WREJ01000025.1 GCA_009779395.1 Coriobacteriia bacterium | reverse complement strand
TTTCTCTCACTAACGCTCAGTCTCGACTCCGCGCTGACGCGCTCCGCTCAGGAAGACAGAGGGATAGTACTGGATATGCTCTGCCAATTGGACACCTCCCTATGCTAATATTAAAGGTTGTGGACTGCAATTCGCTAGCATTTTTGCCGTGAGCTTAGGGGAGTATCTTTGACCAACTATAAAGACACTATGAACTTGCCGCAGACCGATTTTCCCATGCGCGCTAACTTGAGTCAGCGTGAGGGTGCTTGGGTTGATTTTTGGCAAGAAAAGGACATTCATCAGCGTGCTGTGCGTGCGCGTAAAGCTGCCGATGCTGCTCCCTTTGTGTTGCATGACGGGCCGCCCTATGCCAATGGACATATTCATATGGGCACGGCCTACAACAAGATACTCAAGGATTTGATTGTCAAATACAAAACGATGCGCGGCTACTACAGTCCCTACGTACCGGGCTGGGACTGTCACGGTCAGCCTATCGAGCACAAGGTCGAGCAGGACCTAGGACCAAAACGTATGGCGCAGATTTCAAAACCAGAACTGCGCGCGCTCTGTCGTGATTACGCGCTGAAGTGGATTGATGTTCAGCGAGACGAGTTCAGGCGGCTGGGTGTGCTGGGCGACTGGGATAATCCCTATCTGACCTTAAACCACGACTACGAAGCTGGCAATGTCGAAGTTTTCAAAAAGATGTACCTCGACGGCGTGATTTATCGCGGGCGCAAGGCGATTCACTGGTGCACGCGCTGCCACACTGCCCTTGCCGAGGCAGAAATCGAATATGCTGACGTCACCAGCCCCTCGCTGTACGTGGCGTTTAGGCTGAACCAGCTGCCAGAAGCTCTGAAACAGGCGGCGGAGTCTGACCAAACCACTACGTCTAAACGAAGCCACTCGGCTTCGCAGGTCAAGGAAGATGATTCGTTTGATGAGGTAAGCGGGGTAACCCCCTCGTCCGAAGCAAACGAAGTATCTGACGCCGAAATGCGAAGCCCAGTGGCTTCGTTAGAGGCTTCGTTAGTGATATGGACAACCACTCCCTGGACTCTGCCAGCCAATGTTGCTGTTGCTTTGGCACCTGATGCTGCTTATGTTGCACTGCGCGCTGCAGATGGCACTCTGCTGATACTAGCAAAAGAGCGCGCTGCTGCTATCGCCGAAGTACTTGAACTGGACAGCGATACCATTCCTTTTGTGACTGACAGCAGCGGGGCAATCATCGAGATGCGTGGCTCTGAACTAGAGGGACTTACCTATCAGCGTCCTGTCCCCGAGGGCAATCCTGACCTTGTTGGGCGCGTTGTCAAGGGTGACCACGTCGAGCTGTCTACGGGTACCGGCGCTGTTCACACAGCTCCCGGTCACGGACAAGAGGACTATCTGCTGGGGCAAAAGTGGGGACTTGCTACTGTTATGCCCGTCGATGACAGTGGTGTCTTTGATCACGCAGCAGCACCCTTTGAGGGGCTGACAATCTGGGACGCAAATCCGCGCATCATCGAGTATCTGGCAGACAAGGGAACACTGCTTGCTGCAGACAAAATACGCCATTCCTATCCGCATTGCTGGCGCTGTAAGAAATCGGTCATCTTTCGTGCCACCGAGCAGTGGTTTGTCTCGATGGACCATACGACAGACAGCTCGACAGACGGCACGCCAGCGCAGGATGCTACTGCAGATGATGATGGTACCGCAACAGTGGCTACAGCAGGTCTGCGTGCTGCAGCATTGGACGGACTCGACAACTTTACCTGGATTCCTGGCTGGAGCAAAAACCGCCTGTCGGCGATGATTGCCGACAGACCCGACTGGTGCATCTCTAGGCAGCGGTCCTGGGGCGTGCCGATTCCCGTGCATCGCTGCAAGGCCTGCGGCGAAGTGGTCGCTACGGCAGCAACCTTTGATGCAACTATTGCGCTGTTTAGGCAGCGTGGCGCCGATGCCTGGTTTACCACCGACCCCGCTAGCTATCTGCCGGCAGATACCAGCTGCAGCGCCTGTGGCAGCACAGAAGTTGTCCCCGAAAGCGACATCGTCGACGTCTGGTGGGAGTCAGGGGTCTCGCACACCAGTGTTTTAGAGGCACGACCAGAACTGCAGCGTCCCGCGCAGCTGTATGTCGAGGGATCAGACCAGCACCGCGGCTGGTTTCAGTCGTCGTACTTGACCAGTGTGGGGGCGTATGGACGTGCTAGCTGGGAGAACTTGATGACGCACGGCTTTACCGTTGACGGCGAGGGTCGCAAGATGAGCAAATCGGTCGGCAACGTCATTTCGCCGATTGATGTGACCAATAAATTGGGTGCTGACATCATTCGCCTGTGGGTAGCGACGACTGATTTTAGCGTTGACGTTGGCATCTCTGACGAGATTCTGACGCGGGTCAGCGATTCGTACCGTCGCGTGCGCAACAGCCTGCGCTTTTTGCTGGGCAATACCTACGACTTTGACCCGCAAGCAGACGCGCTGCCACACGACCAGCTGCTGCAAACCGACCAGTACTGGCTGCTGCGCTTGGCGAATCTGCACACGGCTATTACGACTCACAACGACAATTGGAAGTTCTATCTGGCACAAAAAGAGGCACTGGATTTCCTCGGTGAGTTCTCGTCACACTATCTGGACGTGCTGAAAGACCGCCTGTATTCAGATGCTGCGCAGTCCCGTCGCCGCCGCAGTGCGCAAACGGTGCTTGCCGCTGCCCTGAACCTGCTGGTCAAGGCATTTGCTCCCGTACTTGCTTTCACCGCCGAAGAAACCTGGAGTTTCATGTCAGATGCCTGGAAGGCAGATGAGCATAAAGACGTGGCAGAGAGCGTCCATTTATGCGACTGGCCAGAGTTTACTCTCACGCTGCCGTCTGCTCAGCAAGACAGCCTGCTTCAGACCTTTGACACAGTCCTTGCTGTGCGCGACCACGTCACCAAAGCACTCGAGGACGCACGCACAGCAGACCTTGTTGGCAAAAGCCAAGAAGCTGTTGTAACCATCAAGGCAGATGCTGCTACCTGCGAGCTACTCAACAGTCTTGGGAGTGAACTGCTCGAAGAGATGTTTATCGTTGCAGCAGTGCAGCTAGAAGTTGCCACCGCTGCAGAACTGGCTGCTGCGCGCGCAGCGGCTACTGACGCTGACCCAGCTGCAGCAAAAACGACCCTTGACCTGCAGCTTATCATCACTCCCTCGCCACTTGAAAAGTGCCCCCGCTGCTGGAACCATCGCACACTAGGTGCCGACGCAGCATTTCCCGAAGTCTGTGCGCGCTGCGCCCGTGTGCTGACACAGATGGGTGCTACTTGCTAAAACAGCCGGTAAAAATGTTTCAAGCAATTGCCGTCTTTTGGCTACTGCTTGACGTGACAACAAAGCAGCTGGTCACACAAACGATGGCCCTGCGTGACAGCATCGCGCTGTGGGACGGCATTTTTCACCTGACTTACACGCGCAATTACGGCGCTGCCTTTTCTCTTCTGCAAGGCCAGCTCTGGGTTTTTTATCTGGCGATGGTCGTACTCCTTATTATGGTGGCGTGTTTTTGGCTACGCGAGAGACCCCACCACTGGACGGTCGTCGTCGGTTCTGCCCTCGTTGTTGCTGGTGCGCTGGGTAACACGCTTGACCGCCTGACGGCAGGTTCGGTCATTGATATGTTTGACTTTCGGCTGATTAACTTTGCCGTTTTTAATGTGGCTGACATTGGCATTACGCTGGGCAGCGTGCTGTTTGTGCTGTGGTTTGTGTTTTTGTCGGGGCAGATGCGTCTGCGCCTGCCGCGTCAGCTGCCCGCACAGCTGGCGAGCAAGCTGACTACAGGCTTGGCTGCGAGGTGGGCAACACGTGCAGACCAGAAAAAAGCAGCCGCAAAGCAAACGCAGCAGCAAGTAGAGGCACGTCCAGAGCAACTGTCACCACAGGAACCCTCAGAAGCTCTGCCGCGTCCTAATTTGCGTGACAGCATAGAAAATCTGCTGCAAAAATGGGAGTCGAAACTTGACGATGACTGAGTTTGCCTCTGACAGCAATCAGCACGCTAATCGACACGGCGACCAGCTGCTCGAATGTGTGGTAGGCGACCATCAGGCAGGTATGCGACTGGATGCTTTTGTCGGTTCGCTGCCAGAAGTCGAGACGCGATCGCGTGCGGTACGCTACATCGAAGAAGAGTGCGTGCTGGTTGACGATGAACCCAAGCCTAAAAAGTATTTGCTAAATGCAGGACAGCGTGTCACGGTCGCTATTCCGCCGCCGCGCATGACTACGCTTGAACCCGAGTTTATCCCCCTTGACATACGCTACGAGGACGAAGAGCTGATCGTACTGTCAAAGGCGGCTGGTATGGTTGTGCATCCCGCACCGGGGCACTGGTCGGGGACGCTGGTCAATGCTCTGCTTGCTCATTCGCTTGAGTTGGGAAAGTTGCAGGGTGAGCAACGACCAGGAGTGGTGCACCGGCTGGACATGGATACGTCGGGGCTGATGCTGGTGGGCAAAAGCGACCGAGCACAAAGCAGGCTGCAGGACGCTATTCGCGCGCGCGTTGTTGACCGGCGGTATCTGGCTTTGGTGCATGGATGGGTCGCTGCACGTACTGGCATTGTGGATGCCCCCATCGAGCGTGCGCCGGGTGACAAGCTGCGGATGCGCGTCAAAGACAGTCCACGCGCAAAAGAAGCCCAGACGACCTTTAAGGTGCTGCAGCGCTTTGAGCCCGGTCGCTATGACGACGGCTTTACGCTGCTTCAGTGCAAGCTGTACACGGGTCGTACGCACCAGATTCGTGTGCACATGCGCTACATTGCTCATCCTATTGTGGGTGACCCCAGTTATGGACGGGGTACTCTGCCAGCCAATCACTATCTGCAGCGACAGTTTTTGCACTCGCATCAGCTGGCTTTTACCCATCCTATCACCGGCGAAGAGATGCACTTTTCAGATGACCTGCCGCCCGATTTGCAGACAGTGATTGATGGACTTGAGCCCTGCTTGACCAGAGAGGAACACACGCCATGTCAGTAGAGCAACTACCGCGCACCCTTTGGTGGGAGGACGGTGCCGTTCATATGATTGACCAGACGCGCCTGCCCCTGCAGGGTGACATTTTGGTCTGCAACACCTACGAAGGCGTGATTGTTGCCATCAAAACGCTTGCCGTGCGTGGTGCGCCCGCAATAGGAGCAGCCGGTGCTTTGGGGGTCGCCTTGTGGAGTCATACCCAGGGTGCCGAGTTTGACCAGACCAATGACGACTATCTGGCAGCAGCACAGATTGCCTGTGACGAACTAGCTACGGCACGACCAACAGCAGTCAACTTGCCCCGCGAGGTTAATCGTTTGCGTGCGCTTATTCAGCAGCACGTTGCTGCTGGTGACTTGACGCCCTCTGAACTAAGCGAGCTGCTTATTGCAGAAGCCCACAGCGTCATGCAGCAGGACGAGGCGGCTAATCGTAAGCTAGGTGCTTACGGTGCAGAGTTGTTTGACGGACCAACGAAATTTCTGACCCACTGTAATGCAGGATCAATTGCCACGACTTATTACGGTACGGCGCTGGGCGTGATTTACGCAGCACAACAGCAAGGCAAGGTCGAACATGTCTGGGTTGGCGAGACACGTCCCGTTAATCAGGGCGGCAGACTGACCGCCTGGGAGCTACTGTTTGCCGGTGTTCCCGCGCAGCTGATTTGCGACAACATGGCAGCTTTTGTCATGGGCGAGGGGCTGGTTGACGCGGTTGTAGTAGGAGCAGACCGCATTTGCGCCAACGGAGATACGGCAAATAAAATCGGTACCTATGGTCTGGCAATCCTTGCAAAAGAACACAAGATTCCCTTTTACATTGCCGCGCCCAGCACGACCTTTGACCTGTCGCTTGCAGACGGACGCACAATCGAAATCGAAGTACGCGACAGCCGCGAAATCGAAGGAGTGACCGTCAGCGGCACCTTTGATGCGACGACTCCTGCGGTCAGTGCTGCTTTTGACAAGATGACCGCAGAAGGACCGGCAGAGTTGCCCATGACAAAGGGTCATCACATGCAGATAGTACGTAAAGGGGGAGGCTACGCCTTTGATGCCTGGTTCAAGACGACTCCCACTCATGTTACCTGCTTTAATCCAGCCTTTGACGTCACCCCTGCAAAATATATCACCGCTTACATCACCGAACGAGGCGTTATAACAGCAGAGCAGATTCCAGAACTGATGTAGGGCACCACAGGGCTAACTAAACTGATTTAGGTGCCTCAGGGTGCGTTGTGAGTGAGCTTTTTGCGCTTGTTCCTGCGCGCAGCGTAGCACACTCCTACGTGAGCACAGGGTTCCAGCAAAACAGGTCGCTCACAACGTGCCCTGTGGTACCGCCTCTACCAGGCTCGTCCCAGTACGGCTAACCGTACACTCTTCACACCCGCTGCGAGGAGAGCCTCTGTTGCTGACTGGGCGGTGCCGCCCGTAGTAAACACATCGTCGACCAGCAGTACTCGTTTGGGTAAGCGTCGTACCCTCTTGCAGCGAAATCCCTGCTTTCCTGCCAGTCGTTGCTCGCGTGATAGTTCGCGTTGGTCACGGCGCGCCTGTGGTTGTTCTAGTAGTTGAATGGCGGGTATCTGCAGACCTGCTGCTACGCTGCGTGACAGCAGCTCTCCGTGGTCAAAGCCGCGCCTGCGCACTGCTTCTGTTGACGCGGGTACGGCACAGACAATCTGCGCCCAGCGACCCCACTGCGCTTGGACGCGCTTCGCCAACAGATGTCCCAAGACATCTGCCAGCCGCCGCTCATTCGAGTCTTTGTACAAGACCACCGCTCGCGCAAGAGCTCCGTCCAAAATACCCAAAGCAAGCGCCTGGCTAAAGCTGTACTGCAGGTCCCAGCATTCGGTGCAGGTCAAAGCTCCGTAAGGTCCCGCGCATTTGTGACATGCCTGCTGCGGCAGGTAGTGCGCCGACAGTTGCAACAGACAATCGTGGCACAGCAAGGCCCCCTGTCGCTCGCAGCCAGCACAGCGGGTGGGGGCGATTAACTCGCCAACAGAGTGAGTAATTTCAGCAACAATATTCATCACTTTCATGCTAGCACCCGACGCTTAAACAACGCTTAAACATCGCTTAAATTCGATTAAAGATCGCTTAAACATTGCTTAAATTCGATTAAAAATAACCGCAGAAAACACCCTTCCGGAGGTTAATTAGTGATTTTTTAGTATCAATTTACGGGAAAATTGCAAGAATCCCCATCACTTGTGGTATGCTTTGAGCAGGGTTGTAAACACAAATTGTGTGACGACCCTTGTGTTAGGTGTGGTGCGTGTGCAATACTCTGGGAAAATTTAGGAGGATTGACGCGCGCCGTGGGTGCTATCTTTTGGTGATGGCGGGAAGTGAGTAACAAATGGCAACGGGCAAGGTAAAGTGGTTTAATCCAGATAAGGGCTATGGCTTCATCGAGCAAGAGGGCGGAGAAGATCTTTTTGTCCATTTCTCTGAAATCAAGATGGATGGCTTCAAGACACTGGATGAAGGTGCCCCAGTTGAGTTCGATGTGACTGTTGGACGCAACGGCAAAAACCAAGCAAGCAACGTAGTTTTAGTTTAGGTTGCGTGTCACGCACAGTTTACTTGAACCAATAGGGGTCGTATCACAAGAGGTGCGACTCCTTTGTTTTAATGTGAAATGTGACTGCAAATTGGATATATGAATTTGCAGCTATCATGCGCCTAGTAGCAATTCTGGCGTGACCCTGCTATACTAGCTGATAGCTTTGGTGCTTTATGTGCTTGAAGTGGCAAAACTTAATACCTATTTGTAATCCGCTGTTGACAAGCCTGTGTTTCTTTGGCTAAAATAGCGGGTTGCTGATTTATTATCGCAATGTGTTGTCATGTATCGTCCACTATTCCTATGAGGGAGGAATCAACTCGTGCCAAAAAGTATCGGTTCCCCTACCCAGTCCAAGGTAAGACAGTCAAAGGCAAGAAGTTCGTCCATTACCAGTCGACACAATTTTGGGAAATCGCCAGAAATACTCGAAGTTCCCAATCTGTTAAGCATCCAAAGAGACTCGTTTAAGTGGTTCCAAGAAGAAGGCCTACGCGCCGTCTTTAACGAGATTTCCCCCATTTATGACCGCGACGAAAAGTTTGCTGTCGTCTTGGGTGACTACATTTTTAGCCCACCCAAAAACACCATTGATGAATGCAAGGAAAAAGGTCTGACCTATCAGTCTTCGCTGCTTGCAAACGTATCTGTTATCAATCGTGAATCAGGCGAGGAACTGCAAAAAAACCTCATCTATCTGGGTGACTTTCCTACGATAACGCAGCGCGCGACCTTTATCATCAATGGCTCCGAGCGCGTTATTGTCTCGCTGTTGCAACGCTCACCAGGCGTCTATTTTGCCGTTGATGAGCGTCGTGACAAAAACGAGTATTACACGGCAGAGCTAAAACCACACCGGGGAGCCCCGCTGTCCTTTGAAATCGACCGTGTTGGTGCGATTCAGGCAAACGTCAACCGCAGCCGCAAGGTTCCCGTAACCATGTTTATGCGCGCGATGGGCATTGCTGAAACTCCTGAACAGTTCATGAAGCTGTTTAATAATTCACCGGTCATCGAGCGCACCCTCGCGCGCGACGTGACAACAAACCGTGACGAATCACTCATCGAAATCTACAAGCGTCTGCGTCCGGGCGAACATCCCACAACAGAAGCCGCACGCGCCATGCTTGAAAGTCTGTACTACAACAAGCAACGCTACGACCTGGCACGGGTCGGTCGCTACCAGATTAACAAAAAGCTGGGGCTGGATTTTGCTGATGACGCGGTCGCTCTGACTCCCCAAGACATCATTACAACTATTGATTATCTGTGCAAGCTGGTCGAAAAGGCCGATGGCTATACCATTGATGACATCGATCACTTGGGTAATCGCCGTATTTCTACGGTGGGAGAGCTTATCCAAAACCAGTTCCGTATTGGTCTTGCGCGTATGGCGCGAACCGTCAGCGAACGCATGACAACTATGTCTCCTGACGACATCTCACCCGAGGCTTTGATTAATATTCGTCCCATCAGTGCGGCGATTAAAGAATTTTTCGGTTCATCGCAGCTATCGCAGTTTATGGACCAGACCAATCCCGTTGCTGGACTTGCTCACAAGCGTCGCTTGTCAGCGATTGGACGCGGCGGTATTCGCAGCGCGCGCGAAGCAAAAATCGACGTGCGTGACGTGCACGCCAGTCACTACGGGCGTATTTGCCCCATCGAAACGCCAGAAGGCATGAACATTGGTCTGATTGGCTCGCTGGCGACGTATGCGCAGGTGAACTCTTACGGTTTTATCGAGACACCCTATCGTCGCGTAAAAAATGGCAAGGTGACCAGCGAGATTTGTTACCTGACCGCAGACGCCGAAGAACGCGAAGTTATTGCACAGGCAAATGAACCCTTTGACCTCAAGACGGGTGCTTTCCTTAACGCGCGCGTGCTGTGTCGCGTCAAGGGTGCCGGTGCTGACGGTCAGTTTGGCGAACCAGAAGAACGCCTGCCTGCTGATGTCACCTATATGGACGTCAGTCCGCGCCAGATGGTATCGGCGGTTACGGCACTGATTCCTTTCCTTGAACACGATGACGCAAACCGTGCACTGATGGGTGCAAACATGCAGCGTCAGGCGGTGCCTCTGCTGCAGCCGGTCTCGCCTTTGGTGGGTACGGGGCTCGAGGCAACGGTTGCCCAGGACAGCGGCGAAGTCATCTTGGCACGCGAAGCGGGAACGGTCACCTACGTCGACGCAAAGCGCATCACAGTCGAAGGCAAAGACGGCAGCACAGAAGAATACCAGCTGCCAAAGTTCTCGCGCAGCAATCAAAGTACCTGCCTAAACTATCGTCCACTGGTCGAGTTGGGTGACAAGGTGGAAGAGTTGCAACCATTAGCTGACGGTCCCTCGACCGATGGCGCAGAGCTGGCCTTAGGTCAGAATCTGCTGGTTGCTTTTATGCCCTGGGGCGGTTACAACTACGAGGACGCAATCATCATCAGCGAGCGTGTTGTGCGCGATGACCTGCTGACCTCTATCCACATTAAAGAATACGAAGTCGAGGCGCGCGAGACCAAACTCGGTGCCGAAGAAATCACCCGCGAGGTTCCTAACCTCAGCGATGACATGCTAGCAAATCTTGACGAGGACGGCATTATTCGCATCGGCACCGAGGTCAATCCCGGTGACGTGTTGGTCGGCAAGGTCACACCAAAAGGGGAATCGGGCGAGCCAACAGCCGAAGAACGTCTGCTGCGCCAAATCTTTGGCGAAAAAGCACATGACGTACGTGATTCGTCCCTGCGCGTGCCGCACGGCGTTTCAGGTCGCGTCATCGAGATTCAGCAGGTAGACAACAGCCAAGACGGCGTCGAGCTAAAGCGTGGCGTAAACGAGCTAGTACGCGTCTTTGTTGCCCAAAAGCGCAAGATCCAAGAGGGCGACAAACTGGCAGGTCGCCACGGCAACAAGGGTGTTATCTCAAAGGTTCTGCCCGTAGAGGACATGCCCTTTATGGCAGATGGCACGCCTATCGACATCATCTTGAACCCCATGGGCGTCCCCAGCCGTATGAACGTTGGACAACTCCTCGAAACACATCTGGGCTGGGCGGCTCACGCTGGCTGGAGCAGTGACCAGACAGCAAAGAAATCCGTTTCTGGTGACATTCGTGTTGCAACACCGGTGTTTGACGGAGCAAAAGAGGATGAAATCAGCGATTGCCTCGAAGCCGCGAACCGCAACCTTGAGCTGCGTAATCGCGAGCGTTTTGGCGACAAGGCACTGCCGGCGTTTATTCCGCACATTTCGC
>WREJ01000024.1 GCA_009779395.1 Coriobacteriia bacterium | reverse complement strand
GCAAAAAACAGGCTGAATCCCAGCCAAAAGGCAGCCTGACCTACCACAAGTGCGTCCATGTAGGGACTGGCGATTGCCACCGCCTGAATGCCAACTGCTGCCACAAACCAGCTGGGATAGACGTTGGTCAGCTGAAACCTGAGGACAAAACGTTTCACAAAACATGCCATGATACACAGTTGAATGACCGCTGCTGTAGCCCAGATGACCTTTGCTGCTGCTGGTGCATAGGGCTGCAGGTACAGACTGAGCATAATAGTCGCCATGGTCGAGGTGGGCAGCACACTTAAAACGACAGGACTGCGCACATCCTCACGTACACCTTTGGGGTCAGTGACGATACGTGCAATAAACAGCAGCAAGGCAAGCAGAGCAAGTGCACCAAAGCCATAGCGAAGGTAGGTGCTCGCTGGCTCTGCAAACAAGCCACCGTGATAGGCAATCAAATTGCCCAGCGACGCCAGCGCAAGCGCCAGACCACTGATGGCAAGCGGTATATGTCGGAAAAAATTCATACCCCCTAGTGTACGTTATCCGAATCTTCCTGTGATATAGTTTTCCGTTCGCTGGTCACTGGGCTGGGTAAACATAGTCGTGGTATCGGTGACTTCAATCAGCTGCGCGGGTTCATCAATGGACTCTCTCAGCAAAAAAGCGGTGGTATCACTGATGCGCGATGCCTGTTGCATGTTGTGGGTCACAATGACAATGGTCACGCTCTCTTTCAGTTGCTCGACCGTGCTTTCAATCATGCCGGTCGATATGGGATCAAGTGCCGAACAAGGCTCGTCCATTAACAGTACGCCCGGTTTAGTTGCCAGCGCGCGCGCAATACACAGACGCTGCTGCTGACCACCTGATAGCTCGAAGGCGTGTTTTTTCAAGCTGTTTTTGACCTCGTCGTAAAGAGCTGCTTTTTTCAGGCTGTCGATGACGAGTTCGTCCAGTTGTTCGCGCTTGCGAATACCTTGGGTACGTGGTCCAAAGGCAACGTTGTCATAAATCGACAGCGGAAAGGGGTTGGGACGCTGAAAAACCTGTCCCACATACATGCGCAAGGACACTGAATCGACCGATTTTGCATTGATATCGCTGCCGTTTAGGGCAATAAGACCCTCGACTTTTACGTTATCAAGGGCATCGTTCATGCGATTAAAGCAACGAAGCAGCGTTGACTTGCCGCAGCCAGATGGTCCAATCAGGGCAGTGACCCTGCGTGGCTCGATGTAAAAGCTCACCCCGGTCAAAGCCGCCTCGCTGCCATAAGACACAGACAGATTGGAAATGTCAAAGCTACCTGCTGGTTCTGTCGTTACCACTGTAGTTTTCTCCTTTTGTATGATCGCCAGGTTGCGATGCCGGCGTTGGTGATGCTTAGCATTCCCGTCAGCACTAAAGCTGTTCCCCACACAATATGAGGAGCCGGTGTCGTTGGCTGCGTTGCCATAATGTACAAGTGGTAGGGCAAGGCCATTGATGGCTGCGTAACATTAGTTGCGACAGGGGCAAAAAAGGCAACGCCGGTAAACAGTATGGGAGCCGTCTCTGCTGCAGCGCGCGACAGCCCCAGGATGGCACCCGTGATGATGCCTGGCAAAGCAGTCGGCAGCACAATTTTCCCCAAGGTTCGAGCGCGCGTACACCCCAGTGCCATCGCTGCCTGCCGCTGTTCTTTGGGGATCTGGCGCAGTGCTTCTTCGGTTGCCGTAATAACAACGGGCAGGGTAACACAAGACAGGGTCAGTCCCATAGCAAGCAGCGATTTCCCAAAGCCAAGGGCAAGAGAAAAGGCCGCATAGCCAAATAGTCCGTAAACAACCGAAGGAACACCTGCCATGTTTGCAATAGCAATGCGCAGCATACGCACGGGTCGGCTTTGTCCGGCAATCTCTGCCAGATAAATGCCAGTGGCAATACCTACGGGCAGGGCAAAAGCACTGACCAGCCCAATCAACCACAAAGTTCCAACAATCGCCGGCCAAATACCACCTGCTGTCATACGGTCTTTGGGTGCATCAAAGATAAAGGACCACGACAGCGACCCTACGCCCCTGATAAATAAGTAGCCGAGCAAAAACACGACCAGCACAACAACACCCACGCAACAGATAGCAGTAAAGCTGCGCACAATAGCTTCGATTCTGCGGGCGCGCTTGCTGCAGTAGCTGCTAAAAGTAACAACTTCTTTGCTGCGTGCAGGTCGCGTCTTTGTTGGTGTTCTGGTCATCTGCTCCACTTCTTTCTGCTGCGCTCTAACACCAGATCAGCGATAAGGTTAATGACAAAGGTAATAACAAACAGCACCAATCCCAGGGTAAAAAGGACGGAAAAGTGCAGGCCGCCGCGCACAACCTCGCCGGTTTCTTGGGCGATGGTGCCCGTCATGGTTCGTGCTGCCTCAAGGGGACTGGTGGGGATGATGCCTGCGTTTCCGGCAAGCATCAATACCACCATGGTCTCGCCAATCGCACGTCCCAAGCCCAGCATAACGGCAGCAAAAACGCCACTGCTTGCTGCGGGTAGCACCACCTTGTAAGCCGTTTGCCAGCGCGTGTTGCCCAGCGCAAATGACCCCTGGCGCAGCTCGCGCGGAACCGAGCGCAGCGCGTCCTCTGAAATCGAAATAATCGTTGGCAGACAGACAATGCCAACCACCAGACCGGCACTTAGTCCAATAAGCCCCGAATCAACGGGCAGGTGTTCACGGATGAGGGGGACCAACACCGAAAGCCCAATCAGTCCAAAGACCACCGAGGGAATGGTCGCCATAAACTCGATGACAGCTTTTGCGACCTCGCGAAAACGGGTCGAGGCAAATTCTGACAGATAAATAGCAGCAAATACACCAACAGGAACACAGGTGCTTAGCGCGACTATTGTCACCCAAGCAGACCCTATTTGTGCTGGCAAAAAGCCAAAGCGTGCATTAGACGAGGTAGGGAACCAATCGCTGCCTGCGATCATCGACCAGATCCCTACTTCATCTAATGCACGCAATGAGCTGTGAACTAAAAAGCCCGCAATCGCAATGAGGACAAAGATGGCTGTCCATCCCAGCACAGTGATGACCAGCGTAGCAGCCGCATCACAGGTACGGGCAGTTCTTGTTTTCGCAGGAGTATTCATTTACTGTATGCAGCAGCTAGTTAATCGGCACAAAGCCCTCGTCAACTACAATGCTTTGCCCCTGCGCACCCTGCACCCAGTCTAGAAATGCCTTTGCCAGACCAGTCGGAGTACCATCGCTGTTCATCAGCAGCTTACGAGCAAGTCCATAACTGCCATCGTTTACCGCTTCTGCTGTCGCTGCCACACCGTCTATGGCAAGGACTGTCACGTCATCTACTATATAGCCCATGCCAACATAGCCAATGGCTGCAGGATTATTGCGTACCTCATCGACAATCGCCTGATTTGACTGCAGATTGCGCATGGTCTGGGCGTACTCATTATCTTTGCCCACAACTGCCTCGAGGAAGAACTCGTAGGTTCCCGATGCTGTATCACGACCCAGCAAAACAATGCTACCTGGCGTACCGCCCAGCTGCGACCAGTCGCTAATCTCGCCACGATAGATTTTGCCCAAGTCATCGGTGCTGATGTCGGTGATGCCAACAGCAGGATTAACAATAACGCCAATGCCGTCATTTGCTACGGTGTTTTCGACAATGTCAACACCAACAGCTGCACCCTCGGCAAACTCGTCCTCTTTTACGTCACGACTTGCCAGCGCAAAGTCAACAGTACCATTGATAAGCGAAGCAATGCCCGCGCCAGACCCACCGCCGCGAATTGTCAGCATGACCTCGGGATTTTCATCCATGAACTGTTCTGCCCAGGCCTGCGCCAGGTTAACCATGGTGTCAGAGCCTTCGATGGTCAGCATGCCGCTGAGTGCCACGTCGTCTGTGTCGCTAGCTGCCGGTGCTGTATCTTCTGCAGTATCTGCACTGCAAGCTGCCACGAGAAAAACGCTCGCAAGCAACAGGGCAACAGCAAGCAATACAGCTGCTGTTTTGGACCTACTCTTCCGCTGAAATGTTTTCATTGTATGCGTGCCTTTCTGTTCGAAAATTCTGTGCCGACCTTAGCTGTCGCACGCTGTAAATTGTCGAATAAAAAGGGTCGCTAAGTGTTAGCTGCAGGTAAACTAGTGGGCAGCTTTGTAAAATAATTGTTAAACGCAGCTGTGAGAGCATTTTTTGCTGGTGAAAGACCCCCTGTCATGAGATTATAGTGACATGGAGAAGCCCGCAGACCACAACTCGAGCGCGCAACAGACCGCACATGGCATTCTGGCGTACCGCATTTTAGTGATAGAGGACGACTTTGCGATTCGCAACAGCGTCGAATTTGCGCTGCGACGTGCAGGATATGAGGTCAAAGCGCTGGACAGTGGCCAAGAGGCGGTTCAGACGGTGCGTAGTTTTAACCCCGACTTGGTCTTGCTTGACATTATGCTGCCGCACAAAAGTGGTCACGAAATTTGTGAAGAACTGCGGGACAGTGACATCGACCTTGCCATCATTATGATGAGTGCGCTCGGTGAGACCAGTGACCGTATTGCCGGCTTGCGTCTGGGTGCTGACGACTATGTCAGCAAACCCTTTTCGCTGGACGAATTGCTCGAGCGCGTACGGGCAAACCTGCGGCGAAGCAGCCGCTCTGCTGCTGACAGCAATAAAGAAACAGGTCGCGTGCTGTGCTTTGCCGCAACAGGCAAGGTGGCAGATGCTGCCGATGAAAATGCTGCTGCTGACCTGCTGGTCATCGACCCTGTTAAGCGCAAGGTCACTCTAAGGGGCAGTGACATTGCCCTGCGTGCCAAAGAGTTCGCACTGCTGTATGCACTAGCAAGCAGACCAGGCGAAGTACTCAGTCGCAGGCAGCTTTCTGAAGAAGTATGGGGACAGGACCACTTATCTTCATCGCGTACTATTGACGTTCATATTCGTCGTCTGCGTGCCTTGCTGTCGCAGCAGGGTGCCCCTGACTATCTGCATACGATTCATGGTGTTGGCTATCGCTTTGATGCTGCAGAAAAGGACTAGCAAAATGCGTCTTTTCAAGTGGCACCTAGTACCCAAAGACGAGCTGCAAAAACTGCAGGCACTTAGTCAGCATGACCCCCATGCAGCTGCCCCCGAGCGCAGCCGCTTTAACAATCCTGATCTGGCAGCACTTGCCAGCAACTACCTGCATACTCGGGCAGTTCTGCAGGCAGAAATTCGGCAGCTGCAGACCCAATTGGCACAACAGAGCAGTAATGGAATAAGCTCTGCCGCCCTAGCAACAGAGCAGGCTGACGCCGAAGCCCAGCGTACAGCAGCACGGCTTGAACATATGCGCAGCGATTTTGTGGCTGCCGCAAGCCACGAACTAAAGACGCCCCTTGCTGGCATCGAGGCCTTGTCTGACGCGCTGCAGATGGCGCTGCAGGACGACAACCCTCAGACGGCTGCCACCTTTGCCCAGCACATCACAGCAGAAATCGACAAGATGCGCCGCCTGACAGAGAGCCTGCTTGACCTGTCGCGCTTTGACGAAAACCCTGACGCTGATAGCATCAGCAACCTGCAAAGTAGCATTGAAAGTGCTGTCATCATGCCCCGCCGCACAGCAGCGACCAAAAACATCGAGTTGGCCGTCCATATTGATGTGCCGCAGACAGATGCCCCGCTGGCAAAGGTCTCGCCCACCGATGCCAGTATCATACTGGACAATCTGCTTGACAACGCCTTGCACTACACCGACACGGGGCGCATCGATGTGCAACTAGCCTTGAGTTCTGACGAAAAAAGCTGGCTGCTAGTTGTCCGCGACACGGGCATTGGGGTGGCAGAGGTTGACCAGCACCGCATTTTTGACCGTTTCTTTCGCGCAGAATGTGCCCGCAACCACAACCCCGCAGGAAGTGGGCTAGGACTAGCACTGGTGAAAAAAGCGGTTGAACGCTGGCAGGGCAGCATCGAACTGCAATCAGAACAGGGACGTGGTTCAAGCTTTACGCTTACCCTACCCCGTGCCTAGTGTTACCTGCTGGCAAATGACCGTTGTTTAGCAGACAGCAACACCGGCGAGCAGTCGTGTTACTATCGTGTAATGGAAAAACTCTCTGTAGGACAAACTGCTGTTATTTGTCGTGAATCAGCACGGCGTGGTGTCGTGCGCATCACCTTTTTGACCTTGCTGTCAAACATTGTGCTGACGGCAGTAAAGGGCATCGCTGGTATGCTGGCGGGTTCTGCCGCGCTGATTTCTGATGCAGCAAACAGTGCCAGTGACGTTTTTTACGGCATTATCGTCCTGCTGGGGGTGCGTATTGCCGGGCGCGAGGCTGACGAAGACCACCCTTACGGCTACGAACGCTTTGAGAGTCTGGTCACGATGCTTTTGGGTGCTGTGGTGACTCTGGCGGGTCTTTTCATTGGATTTGATGGCATACAAAAGGTGTGGCAGGGAGCAACCTATGGTCTAGAGCCCCCCAACCCCACGGCTTTGTGGGTAGCAGCAGGGGTCATCGCCTTTAAGCTGTTCATGACACTGTTTACCCGCGCACGGGCGAAACGCTACAAAAGTGATGTCTTGGCAGCGGCTGCCGCCGACCACGGGTCAGATGCTTTGGCGACCTCTGGCGTGTTCATTGGTATTGCTGCAGCACAAATGGGTCTGCCTATCATGGACCCCATAGCAAGTCTGGTCATTGCTCTTCTCATCATCAGAACAGGTGTCAGCATCATCAGCAATGCCGTTGGGCAAGTCACCGACAAAAGCGCTGGTCATGAATTTGAAAATGCCATTCGAGCAATTATTGCAGAGAACGACCAGGTCGTAGACATCGACAAACTGTTGACGCGCGTCTTTGGCGACCGTATTTACGTTGACGTCGAGATTAGCCTGCCGGGTGACTATTCGATTCACGACGCACACGCCATTGGCGACGACATCCACAACGAGATCGAAACGCGCATGCCTGAGGTTAAGCACTGTATGGTGCACATTAATCCAGCTTAGTCAGAGCGCACCAGACGGCCAGACTCGGCGTCGTTTGAAAAATCAAAAATACACGAGTAGCTTGAGTCACGCTTAGCATTTTTGATTTTTCAAGCCTCCTTGATTCTGACCGCCTGGACGCACTCTTGCTGGTTAGACTCGCTGGTTAGGCACCCAATAAGATGGCAGGAATTACATGGATACCATCCGAGCGAGTGTAAGCATTTTGCCCTGCAGTGATAATAATGCGTGCGATATTGTAATCGGGGTATTTTTTTGCAAGCCAGTTTAGATGTTTTACATCATCACTATCTACAGAAGCTGATGACTTAACTTCAACTGCCACTATCGCATTGTCCCCCTCGACAATAAAATCGATTTCGCGGTCCCCATTAGCTGTTCTAAAGTGAGAGAGCTCTGCATTGTTAACGTGTGAATAGGTTTGCAGGCTGAGTGCAACCAGAGCCTCAAAGAATCGACCGATTGTCCCCTCTTTTCTTACCTTCTTTTCAGATATAGCCTTTATTAGGGGATGTCTAGCTCCCCTGATTAGCTGTTGGGCATCTATGCGCAGAAGTCTTGCAGACATGCAGAAACCTTTCTTGAGGTGTTTGCTATTGCCCAATTTTCATGGTTTATAATACCCGAATTTCATATATTTTACTACCCAATTTTCATGGTAAGTTGATTGTCCGTTGATTATCATCTCAAGTGCAGGTGACGTTTCAATCAACCTTCTTGATTCCAGCGCAATGTCCTCTGTTCTTCTGCCATATTTTCAGGCGGAGTACGTCCAGCACTGCAACAAAGTCGTTTATGCTTAGTCAGATGGCGGTGTCAGGTTACCCCTGCTGACACTGATGCGGACGTGATCGCTCATGTTAAGGAACTGTGCGTACTTTGACATGGCTACTATAGTTCCTCTGGGCTCTGCCGAGTCAACATAGACTATCTGGTAGCTGATGTTTGCTCCCTGCGAGCTAAAGTTGTAGAAGTATTCTGCTAAAGTACGCTCTGATTCACCCATCAGATTGTCAATGTAGGGACGACCGAGTGAATAGATGACTACTATCTGCACGCTGTCAGCAAGTATTTCTGTTCCGGCACGTTCTGACTGTGATATAACTCTGCCAAAAGGGATGGTCGCACTGTATCTGCGGCGTGTCTCGACCAAAAGTCCTGAGATGCTTGTTGCCTCTTCCATAGTCAGGTTGTTGAAGTTAGGTACTATGACAAAGCGTCCTAGCGATACGGTAATTATCAGCTCATCGTTTTTGGCAATGCGCGTACCTGCCTCGATACTTTGAGCAATGACTTGTCCTGCTGCAAGACTTTCTGAGGATTCTTCAACAAAGACAGGCTTTACACCATGC
This sequence comes from Coriobacteriia bacterium, assembly GCA_009779395.1. Lineage (GTDB taxonomy): Bacteria > Actinomycetota > Coriobacteriia > WRKU01 > WQUG01 > WQVN01. Next base: position 2,523 of record WREJ01000024.1, on the reverse strand, counting down.
TCTTTAGCCCAAGCCTCTACTTCATGCTTTGTCTGTTCGATAAAGTTTGGTACTACTATGTTTGCTTCAAAGGTTTCAGCCCCCTTTGACATATAAATCAGCAGTCCGTCTTTTCGCAGGTAGTTCTCCTCACTGACAAAGCTGCTGGTAAACTCCAGCCTGATAAAGTGCCCCTTTTCTACCTCATCGCTGTATTCTTCGTTGATGTTAGCATTCAGTGCTTTAACTTCTTGGCGCCAGTCGCGTACTTCTGCTGTTGTCATGCTTGCAAAATCAGGTAAGATGATGCGCTCATCAGGATCTGGTCCCTTACTGACATGCAGGCGCAGTACTGACCCTCTTTGCAGGCTGGTTTGTGCTGCTCTATCTTGCTTTGTCACAATGCCCTGGTCAAACTCGACAGAAAACTCTTCTGTTACCTCTATAGTAATGCGATGAGAAAGTCCCCACGTTCTGGCTTCTGCAACAGGAGAGCCTACAAAGTCTTTGACTTCAACACGATTGGCAAAGTAAAAGATTGCTGCAGTTAGCAGACAGAGGGCACCGACAGAGCCCGCAATAATGCCGTAGCGAATTACTTTGCGCTTGTGGTGTTTGTCATCACGCTCAACTTTGTGTGCTGCACCAGCAATCTTTTGACCTGTGTTGCTAGATCTTGTGCGTGTTCTTTTAGGAACTGCAGCATCGTCATCAGCTTCTGCTGCCAGAACATCGTCAGAGCAGTGCTGGTCGTCTACTTCTTCAGCACGCAGGTAGTTACTGCTGGTAAATTGCGTGAGAAAATCACTCATCTAACGACAGCTTTCCCTTGTACAGACGATAGCTGACATCACTTTGTGCTGCTATCTGCATTGAGTGAGTAACAACAATCACGCACTTGTTATGTTCATGTGCTAGCTTCTTAAAGATGTCTATCAGTTCGTTTTCTACTTCTTCGTTAACGTTTCCTGTTGGCTCGTCAGCTAGTATCAAATCTACGTTTGTTGCAAGCGCTCGTGCTATAGCAACTCTTTGTTGCTCACCACCAGATAGTTTGTTAACTGTTCTTTCTGCTTTTTCTTTGGTAATGCCTAGGTAGTCCAGTAGGTTATAGGCTACTTCTTTCTTGTTGGCAGGAAGCTCATTTTCTGTAATGCCCATGGCAACCAGTACGTTTTCTACTGCTGTCATATAACGAATCAAGTTATAGGACTGAAAGATAATACCTACTTTGTTTCTGCGGTACTTTTCAAAACCACTACTTGTTAAAGTCTGTCCTTCAAAAAGTATCTCTCCTGACTCGGGACTGTCAAGTGCAGCTAAAAGAGCAAGCAGTGTTGTTTTACCACTGCCTGATTCTCCTAGTATGGTGTAAAACGTACCTTTTTCAAATTGTGCAGATACACTGCTTAAGATGTAACGTCTGCTGTCACCGTCTTGGTAGTAGTAGTTGATACCTTCAACTTTAAGAAAGCTCATAATCTCTCATCCCCCCTACATCATTATTTTTCGTGGGTTTAGCCGTAGTATGTATAACATAGGAACAATGGTAGCTACTATTACCGTTCCTATGCTTACGGCAAAAAAGGTGAGGATGGTTGCTGTGTCAAGTGAGGTGTCATAGCTTGCTAGTACATCATCAGCAGAAACATTGTTGCTAAAGCCTAAATAATCTAGCGTATTGAAGTACATATACTCGTCACCAGATTGCGTAGCAACAAGATTAGTCCTTAGCATGCTCTCAGAAATGCCAGTAGCAAAAAGATTCCCCACAAACAGCGACAAGGCAATTGCCAACACAGCAATTGCAAGTACTTCAAACATCATTTGCAATACTATCTTTCTCCGCTTCTCGCCTAATGCTAGCAAAGTGCCTATTTCATGTTTGCGATTATGCAGGGAAAGTGTGATTAGCAAGCTTAGGATGAGTACAGCAACTATTGCAATAGCCCACATTGCAGTAGTTGCCAGGTTACTCAAAGGTTCCATAGATGAGGTTATGTTTGTGTATGAGTCAGTAGCATTGACAACTGTGTAGAAGTCAGGGAGCATTTTTTCTGCCTCCTGCCTGAAGCTGTTCATCTCCGCAAAATCATGGAGCAAGTAAATGTTCTCATACAGTAGCAAATCTTCAGTGTTCTCCTGCCAGTACCTCACGTCTGGCTCCATTTCGCCCATTTGTGCAAGCTGGAAAAGATTGGCTTGAGCAGAGACAGCATTTGGTACGTAAATTCGATTTTCTGCTTGATTCTGAAATATGCCATCCATAAACTCGCTGCCAGTGTTATAGTCCACCAACGAGGTAAAAATTCCCACTATTTCAAAATCGTAGGACTGTCGTGCAAAAATATTATCTTCTGTGTAAAGGTCTGAACCAGATGACTCGTGCCCACGCTTATCCCAGGCAATGTTTTGCAGGGTAACGATAGAGCCAACAGCTAGATTGTTAACCTGAGCAAAGGACTCAGAAACCATAGCAACCAAGCTTAAGCTACCTACTTCTTCTGCTGAGAGCGTTCGTCCATAAGTTATCTCGATAAGATT
>WREJ01000023.1 GCA_009779395.1 Coriobacteriia bacterium | reverse complement strand
CGCCTGACGCAAAACTTTTTTGACAAACGGGGCATTCAGGTCGAAATTGTCAAGCTGAATGGTAATATCGAGCTGGCGCCTTTGATTGGCATTGCTGATGTGGTGGTTGACATCACTCAGACAGGAGCAACCCTGCGCGAGAACAAGCTGCAGGTCATCGAGTGTGTGTTGCCCAGTACGGCGCGCTTTGTTGCTCAGTATTCGGCGGCACGTACTGACCAGCGGGTAGCAGACCTTGTTGCCCAGCTGGAAGAAATGTGTGCGGGGGAGAGCACGACAGAGCAGAAACGAGCAGCACAGTGAAGATGAGACGACTTCAATTAGCAGCAGGACAGCGCTTGACAGAAGCACTGCTTGAGCGCAGCGGCGGCATTGATGCTGCTGCCACCGAGGTCGCTGCAGCAATCATCGCTGACGTAAAGCAGCGCGGGGACGCTGCATTGCGTGACTATACCAAGCGCTTTGACGGTGCAGACATCACCGACCTGCGCGTAAGCGAGGCAGAAATTGCCGCAGCTTTTGCTGCTGTTGATGACCAGCTGATCGCTGCTTTGACTGCCTGTGCTGACCGTATTGAGGACTTCCACAAGCGTCAGCTGCAGCAGTCCTGGTATGTTGCTCCGCGAGACGGCGTGTTTTTAGGGCAGCAGGTCACGCCTCTCAGTCGCGTGGGAATATACGTGCCTGGTGGACGCGCTGATTATCCCAGCACGGTGCTGATGAACGTCATTCCGGCACGGGTCGCCCGTGTTGCAGAAATTGCTGTTGTTGTGCCTCCTGCTGCTTGCGGCACGATTGTGCCCTCTACGCTGGTCGCGTGCTCGCTTGCTGGTGCTACTGAAATCTATAAAGTTGGCGGAGCACAGGCCATCGCAGCACTTGCCTACGGAACAGACAGCATTCCTGCGGTCGATAAAATCACCGGACCGGGCAATGCCTATGTTGCCGCTGCCAAAAAGCTGGTCCAGGGTACGGTGGGAATCGACATGATTGCCGGTCCCTCTGAGGTCTTGGTGCTGGCAGACAAGACGGCTAACCCGCGCTACGTTGCTATTGATCTGATGGCGCAGGCAGAGCATGATCCATTAGCCGCCTGTTATCTGGTGACGACAGACGCTAGCTTGCCTGACAAGGTCGCAGCAGAACTGGAAGTCTTGCTAAGGCAGTCGCCACGCGCAGACATTACTGCTGCGTCACTGCAAGATAACGGCATCGTGCTGGTCTGCGAGACAATGGAAGACGCCATTGCGGCATCGAACTTTATTGCACCTGAACACCTTGAGGTCTTGACAGCTGACCCACAAAGTTTGCTGGAAGACATCAGCAATGCCGGTGCGATCTTCCTTGGTTCGTGGACGCCAGAATCGGTAGGTGATTACAGTGCTGGACCGAATCATACTCTGCCAACGGGCGGCACGGCGCGCTTTTCTTCACCCTTGCGCGTTGATGACTTTCTCAAGGTATCGAGCGTGCTGTCCTACACAGCAGACGCTTTGCAGGCAGAGGCAGACGATGTTTGCACCATAGCAGATGCCGAACAGTTGTGGGCACACGCAGAAGCGGTCAGGCTGCGAATAGCTGACCTGGAAAAAAGAGAGCAGAAGTAGCGAAGATGAGCACGAGAGGAACAGAAATGGCAGGCCTGCGCAGCCCACGAGCTGCCCTTGCTGACCTGACACCTTACCGGGGCGAGATGCCTGCTGGCAAGTTGATTCTTGCGGCAAACGAAAGCCCCTTTAATCTGCCTGTCGTCCTGCGCGAAAAACTGCAGGCACGTAGTGCTGACTTTCCCTTTAACCGCTACCCCGACCCGCTGGCACAAAAGCTACGTGCAAAGCTTGCAGCAGCGCAAGGGGTGGCAACAGATTGTATTCTGCTAGGCAACGGGGGAGACGAGCTACTGCTTGACATCATGCTAGCCTGGGGTGGCACAGGGCGCACTATGCTGCAGTTTACTCCCACTTTTTCGATGTATGAAATCTATGCGCAAACGCTGGGAACAGAAGTTGTCAGCCTGCCGCGTGACCCTGATACCTACGGCATTGACATCGAGGCTGCAACAGAGCGCCTGCAAGCTGGCGACATTGACCTCTGCTTTCTTGACAATCCTAATAATCCCTCGGGGAATTTGACCGATACAGCGTCACTGCTCACCTTAATCGCGGCAAGCGACTGCCTTTTTGTGGTTGACGAAGCCTATTTTGAATTTAGCGGTCAGAGTATGCGCGCCTATCTGGACCAGCTGCCAAATCTGGTCATACTCCGCACCTTTTCAAAGGCCTATTCACTGGCGGGTCTGCGCCTGGGTTATGTGCTGGCAAGCCCGCAGGTAATCGAGCAGCTTTCGCGTGTGCGTATGCCCTATTCGGTTAACGCTTTCACGCAATTTGTGGCAGAGTTGGTGGTGGATATGCCAGAGGAGTTTGACCGCAACATTGCGACCATTATTGAGCAGCGTGACAGTCTGTATGCCCAGATGTCTGCGTTTGCGGGTGTCGAGGTCTGGCAATCTGCGGCTAACTTTCTGCTGTTTCGTCTGCCGCGTGCTGCTGCAGTGTGGCAGTGCCTGCTTGATGACTATGACATATATGTGCGCAATTTTTCGCAGGCAGCAGGTCTTGAGAACTGTCTGCGTGTGACCGTTGGTGACGCACAGCAAAATGCACGATTTATGACTGCTTTGTCTGCAGCAATTGCCCGTAGCACTGACAAGAGAGATTGAGGAGAGCGACCAGCCATGAGCGATACCACAACACAGCGCGCACGAAGCGCGCGCATCGAGCGGGCGACCACAGAAACTGACATTGTTTTGCAGCTGAACCTTGATGGCTCGGGTGTGATAAACGTTGCCACAGGAAGCGGCTTTTTTGACCACATGCTGACGGCTTTTGCAAAGCACGCTGGTTTTGACCTTGACTGTCGCTGCACAGGAGACATTGAAGTCGATGACCACCACACGGTCGAAGACGTCGGCTTGGTTTTGGGTACTGCTTTTGCTGAAGCACTGGGTGACGGGGCAGGTATTACACGCTTTGCAGACGTGCTGGTTCCTATGGACGAGGCTTTGGTCTTTGCGGCTGTTGACATCAGTGGTCGCGGTCAGCTGCACTACCGGGTTGAGGTACCCATTGAAATGATCGGCAGCTTTGATACGACCCTTGCCAAAGAGTTCTTTATTGCTTTTACCAGCAAGGCAGGTATTACGCTGCACCTCGAGGCTTTGGCAGGCGAGAACAGCCACCATATTTTAGAGGCGACCTTTAAGGCAGCAGCACGCGCACTGCGCGAAGCTGTGGCCCTTGACGGGCGCGTTAGCGGCATTCCTTCGACAAAGGGAACGCTGTGAGTACAGCCAAATTACAACTGTTTCCTGCGATTGACTTGCTTGATGGACGTGTCGTGCGCTTGGCGCAGGGTGACTACCAGCGGGTCACCGTCTATCACGATGACCCGGTCACCCAGGCGCGTGCGTTTCGTGACAGCGGAGCTGCGTGGCTGCATGTAGTTGACCTTAATGCGGCGCGCAGTGGCCGTCCCCACAACACGGAAAGTATCGCAGCGATTGCCCAGCAGGTCCCTGGCCTGAACATACAGGTCGGTGGGGGAATGAGGACGCACTCCGCCATTGAAACGATGCTTGAAACAGGCGTCAAGCGCGTGGTCGTGGGTAGCAAGCTTGCCCGTGACCCAGCTTTTGCAGCAGGGGCTGTCCAGAACTTTGGCGCAGACGCTCTGGTCGCTGGCATTGATGCGCGTGACGGCATTGTGGCGGTGGACGGCTGGACTGCCATGAGCACGATTCCTGCCCCTGAACTGGTTGCAGAACTTGCCAGTATTGGACTCCGGCATCTGGTCTATACCGACATCAGCCGTGACGGCATGCAAACGGGTATTCAGCCAGAGCTGTATGCAGCAGTTGCGGTAGCCGCGGGCTTTCCTGTGATAGTGAGCGGTGGTGTAGCGAGCCTTGCTGATATCGAAGCCGCGAGGGAGCTTGGACCAGAACTGATAGAGGGTGTAATTATTGGCAGAGCCTATTATGAGGGCGAGATTGATATTAGGGCAGCGCTGGACGTGCTAAAGGCACCACAGGGCACGCTGTGAGCGACCTATTTTGTCAGAACCCTGTGCTCACGTAGGAGTAAACTACGCTGCGCGCAGGAACCTAACAAAAAGCTCACTCACAACGCACCCTGAGGTGCCTAAAAAACTTGAAAGGTTGGAAGCTGCATGGACATCATTCGTGTAATACCTTGTTTGGATGTTGAAAAAGGGCGTGTTGTTAAAGGCATCAACTTTGTTGATCTGCGCGACATTGGCAGTCCGGCTGAAATGGCTGCTGCCTATCAAGCCGCCGGTGCCGACGAGCTGGTCTTTCTTGACATCAGCGCCAGTCACGAAGGGCGTGCTACGCGCGTTGATCTGGCACAGACGACCCGTGCCGCCTGCAGCATTCCCTTTGTGGTGGGTGGTGGTATGGCATCACAAGACGATGTCGCGGCAGTACTTGCAGCGGGAGCCGACAAGGTATCGCTGGGCAGTGCAGCTGTGCGCAATCCCCAGCTGGTAAAACAGGTGAGCGAATGCTATGGTCCAGACTCCCTGATTATTGCTGTTGACGCACGCAAAGTTCGTGGGTCTGCTGCAGATAAGTGGGAAGTCATCATTGGCGGTGGGCGCGAAAACACGGGCATTGACGTGATTGCCTGGGCGCATGAAGCCGAAAAGCTGGGTGCCGGCGAGATTTTGCTGACCAGCATGGACTGCGACGGCGTTACGGGCGGTTATGACATCGCGCTGACTCGTGCGGTTGCTGACAGCGTCAGTATTCCCGTGACGGCAAGCGGAGGAGCAGGAAAAATCGATGACTTTGTCGAGGCGGTCGTTGACGGTCACGCTGCGGCAGTGCTTGCGGCAAGCGTCTTTCACTACGGACGTATTACGGTGCGCGAGGTCAAAGAAGCCCTGCGCGCAGCAGGATTTTCGGTAAACCTGTCAGAGTAGGGGAGAGTACGAGGATGAGTATGACCAGTACAGAGCGCGAAACCCAAGCCCTCGGCATCGATGACCTGCTGTTTAACGCAGATGGTCTGATTGCAGCCATTGTGCAAGAGACAGAAAGCGGCGAAGTACTGATGGCCGCCTGGATGACCCGCGAAGCCCTGCAAAAAAGCATCGACACGGGCTATACCTGGTTTTGGTCACGCTCGCGCAAACGCCTCTGGCAAAAAGGTGAAGAAAGCGGCAACGTGCAGCGCATTGCCTCTATTAGCTATGACTGTGACGGCGATACTCTGCTGATTGGCGTCGAGCAGGGCGGAGACGGCGTCGCCTGTCACACGGGTGCGCGTAGCTGCTTTTATCGCGAGCTACCTCTGGTAGGGCAGCTTAAAAAGCAAGGGAAGGCGGAGTAGCCCATGACTGACACACAATCACTGGGTATCACCCTTGATGAATTGATGGACATCATCAAGCAGAGGAGTAGGTCTGCACCAGACAGTTCGTATACAGCAGCAATGCTTGCGGGGGACGTGGACGCACTCCTTAAGAAAATCGGCGAAGAAGCAACCGAAGTTGTTATGGCGGCAAAAGACGAGGACCGTGCTCAGCTGTGCTACGAGGCGGTTGATTTGCTGTATCACCTGCTGGTGACCTGCGAGCGTTTTGAGGTCACAGCCGACGATCTTGCCGCAGAAATTCGGGGGCGCTTTTGAGCGCGTATGCTGACAAAACAGTAGCTGCGGGGACGGCTCTGCCTTTGGCTGACTGCCACATTCACTCGTCTTTGAGTGGGCACGCACGTAGCAGCCTGGATGAAATGCTTGCCGGCATTGCCAAGAGCGGGCTCTACGGCGCCATTGTCACCGAACACCTGCCTCTGCCAGAAACTATTGACCCGCAGCGTGCTGTCTCGATGCACCCCGATGCGCTTGCGCCCTATGTTGAGCAGTTGCGCACAGCGGCGGAGTACGTCCAAGAGCGCAACAGCCAACACAGCTGTCCGCAGGCGCCCTACATTGTGATAGGCGCCGAGGCTGACTGGCTGAACCACGACCCCGCCTGGACACATCAGTCGGTCGCAGAAGCACGTGCTACTGGTGTTGAGGTCATTTTGGGCAGTGTGCACCTGTTAGATGGCTGGGCATTTGATGACCCCAGCCAGCTGGACCTTTGGGATCGTCGCAGCGTTGAAGACGTCTGGGATCAGTACTTTAGCGAATGGATACAGGCAGCTCGTTCTGGTCTTTTTGATGTGATGGCACATCCCGATCTGCCCAAAAAATTTGGTCACCGACCAGCTGAGCCTTGTCAGTACTACGCCGAGGCAGCAGCAGCGGTTGCTGATGCTGGCATACTCTGCGAAGTTTCGACAGGTGGCCTGCGCAAAAGATGCGCCGAGCTGTATCCTGCACAGGACTTCATTGCAGAGTTAGCGAGGCGTGGTGTTGGCATGACCATTGGGTCTGACGCACATGCAGCAGCAGAGATTGGCTACCGCTTTGACTACGCAGCGCAGTGCCTGCTGCAAGCTGGCGTGACCTATCAGTCTTTTCCGCAAGGGTCAGCAGAAAACAGGCGTATCACAAAACTTCCGCTACAATAGTTCTATGAGAGAAACACAGTCCATTACCGCGTATCCAAAAGAGCGCTACGTCCTTTGCACCGACGGTGGTTCGCGGGGCAATCCTGGACCTGCGGGCATTGGCTTTGTCTTGACGGCAGGTGACGCCACCCTGTGCGAGGGAGGGGCATTTATTGGGCACGCCACCAATAATGTCGCCGAGTACAAGGCACTTATCTGGGGGCTGGAAAATGCGCTGGATGTCGGTGCTGAAGTCCTGCAGGTACGCGCCGACAGCGAACTTTTGGTCAAGCAACTAAAGGGTGAGTACAAGGTAAAGAATGCCGCGCTCAAGCCGCTGTTTTTGCGGTCGCTGGACCTTACTCGGCGATTTAAGACATGCGAGTACGTCCATATCTTTCGTGAAGAAAACACGCGTGCTGACCAGTGGGCGAACCAGGCAATGGACGAACTCTGCCACGTGGGAAACCCCAATCTTTTGTATCAGCAGGACGCAACACAGCTGCAGCTTGACTTGGGGACCTAGCAGGATGAGGGGGCGATGACGGTGGGAACCTTTGAGCTGACGGTCAAGGACCATTTTGATGCGGCGCATTTTCTGTACGACTATCCGGGCGAATGTCGTAATCTGCATGGTCATACCTGGGATATCGAGGTCAGCGTTCAGTCGAGCCAGCTCTGTGATTTGGGCATGGTCTATGATTTCGCGCTGCTGAAAAAGGATTTGAAGGCAGTCCTTGCGCGCTACGACCACAAGCATCTGAACGAGGTCACACCTTTTGACACTATCAGTCCAACGGCAGAGAATCTGGCGCGCGTGATTTATGAGCAGCTGAGCGAGAACATACAACAGCCACAGCTGCGTGTTACCCAAGTCACTGTCTGGGAATCACCCATCGCAAAACTGGTCTACCGACCCTAAAACGTGAACGCTTTTTTGGGCAATTGTGCGCAGCTTGTGAATTGGACCGCTGCAAAATCTCTCAAAATCACCCTTAAATCACTCCAGACAAGCAAGAAAGCCTGTCAGAAGCAGTAGCGGGGGACTTTTGTGCAGCATACATTGCATTTCGGTCCTTATAAATGCGATAATGGTTTGGTCTCAATTACATACGATAGGCCCTGCCACCGTGGCACGCATGGTGGTATGTGGTGTTACGGTGACACTACGGGGACATTTAGTGAACGAATACGGGCAGCTAGCAAGCACGTAGCGAACGAGCGCGAACGAGCAAGATACCGAGCAAGAACCATAAAGGCTCGGCAGAAGAGGAGCAGATGACCGCCAAGATGCATAGCACAAAGACGCCTGCTTTATTTGGATTGCTGGGCAACCGAAAGCTGGTGTTGGCTGCCGTGGCGCTGCTGCTTTTTGTGTCACCGCTTTTTGTAGCACTCAATTCTTCTGCGACGCAATCTCTTATTGCGCGGGTACAAGAACCCCTCAATCGTGGTCATGAATTCCTGTCTTTAGAAGACGGCCTGGCTTCGCTTGAAGAAAGCGGCATCACCATTGTCGAAGTCTCTGCGGGTTATTCACATTCGATGGCGATTTGCGCAGACGGCAAGCTGTACACCTGGGGCAATGGCTACGGTGGCAGACTGGGTCTGGGCGACATTGAGGGTCGCAGCACCCCGCAAGAAGTAACGCAGGGCGCACGCTCATGGAAGGCAGTTGCCGCAGGCGACATGCACTCCCTTGCCTTAGATTCAGACGGCTACGTCTGGGCCTGGGGCGAGAACTGGGCAGGACAATTAGGCGTCGGAGACAGTGAAGACCATGACCTGCCACAACAGGTCATACTTCCCGGCTTGCTTGCTGCCCGTGCGATTTCTGCAGGCTATGATCACTCGTTTGCTCTTGACGAGAACGGCAATCTGTGGGCATGGGGAGACAATATTATCACCTATGACTGGTCGGGAGGAAAGCACCTTTACGGACGACTGGGTCTGGGTGACGACGATGTCGATTTTTACGATCTGCCCCAGCAAATACCGACAGGGACAACGCGCTGGGCTGCTATTTCTGCAGGAGGTGCTCACGCGCTTGCCCTTGATACTGCGGGTAATCTGTGGGCATGGGGAAGAAACAACCACGGTCAGCTGGGACTGGACGACACCGCAGCTTATAGTACGCCGCAGCAAGTAACAACAGACGCGACTGTGTGGCAACAGGTGTCAGCGGGTGCAAATCACTCACTGGCGATTGACGCTGAGGGTAACCTGTGGTCATGGGGTGAGGGTACCTTTGGCAAGCTGGGTCTGGGTGGTACTACTAATCAGCACGCTCCGCAGCAGCTAGTTCTTGACACTGACAGTAGCGATGATTCTGACGATGCTCTGCAGTGGCAGTCAGTCGCTGCTGGAAACTTTCATTCACTTGCCCTTGATAGCGAGGGTAATCTTTGGTCGTGGGGACGCGGTTCCTATGGCAAGCTGGGTCTGGGCAGCACAACTGACTTCCAGACTCCCCAGCAAGTACCTACTGCAGACGACTTTGTCTGGCAGACGATTTCTGCTGGCAGCTGGCACAGCATGGCACGTGGCAGCGACCACAGCGTCTGGACATGGGGATACAACGGTCTGGGAGCCTTGGGCAAAGGGGTCGTTGACACAGATCGCGGCACGGGAACTGATAACTGGGTACCCTGGAACGTAGCGGCATCACTACTGCCGTCCTCTGAGGGTGACTGGACAGCCTCTGAAGGATCAACTACACCTAAAAGTGAAGCAACAGGTGTAACCCATCTGAACGCAGAAAATATTGTCATCTATTTTGACCGGCCTATGTGCACCGAAGCCATGTCACGCGGCACTATTGCCATTGATAACGGTGCGCAGGTAAATATCGCACGGGGTGTGTGGCTTGAGAGTCCGCAGGGGCCTAACACGGTCTTTGTGGCACCGCTGAGCCTGGCTGCCTCGTACACGCAGCATACAGCAACAGTTTCGGGCTTTATGGCAGAGGCTTTTGGTATGCGCGACGTCAGCGAGATGTACCCATACAGCTGGACCTTTACGACAGCAGAAGTTGTTCCCACAGAATGGGATGGCTACGCGACACTGCCTGATTTGACCCTCGATATTGCCATTACCAAGACCCTGCGCGCACCTGAGGGTACGCCCATTCCCTCTATAGATTTTGAGTTTGACCTTGATCCTGTCAGCTTTATTGCTGCAGGGGATGAAGACGAGCAGAACACAGACGACGTGGGACAAAACCTTGAGGACGCATCAATTGCTCTGATGCCGCAGCTGAACAATTCGGGCATTAGTATAACGGCTGACAGCGAAATGACCTTTGACCACCAGACGGGTATCGAAGAAATCACCAGCCTGTCTGCGGGACTGCTTGACGGGGTGAACTTCCCAGCGGTGGGTATCTATATTTACCGTATTGCAAAAAGCAGTGAAACGATTGAGCCGAGCACAGACGGCTTGCTGCCAATGCTGACACCCTGTGAAAGCGAGTATCACCTAAATATTCGCGTCAAAGAAACGCTTACCGGCGAGTTCTTTGTTGACGCGCTGTCGGTGCAAGAACTGCAGGATGGCAGCCCAAGCGGTGCCATCAGCACAAGCCCCGATGCCCTGCGCTTTGATAACACTCTGGTCGCCCTGCACGAAGACCTTGACCCCACTGAACCTGCGGTACAACAGGGACTGAGCATTATCCAGACAACGATAGGTTCGGTAGCAAACATGGGCCGTTCCTTTAGCTATGACGTCACCGTTTGGGCACCCGAGATGCCAGAACCGGTAGTTGACGGCTATCTTGCTTATGTTATTGACCGCGAAAGCAACGAAGTTGTCACCAGCGAGAGCAACGGAAGTGCAGCAGGTTACGACAACTACGGACAGTTCCTGCTGTTTAAACATGGTGTCACGCAAACCGTTAGCCTGACAAACGACCAGATGCTGGTCTTTGTGGGTACCCATATTGGTGCCCGCTATCAGGCAACGCTGCACCCTGTAGTTAACTACTGGCCGCAGGCGGTTATCACCATTGACGGCCAGACAGAACCAACAATCGCGCCGCTGAATATGGCCGACAATTACACGCTGACGACCGGCGAACAAATGCTGGGAGAGTTCGAGAACTTAGTTGAGTTTACCACCACCAACCTGACAAACACTGACGCGGGTCTGGTGACGGGCAACTTTACTTCAGCGATAGTGGTAGTGATGCTGGCTGGTCTGGCAGTACTAACACAGATGAATAGACGTAATCGTCAGGACGACGAATTCAAGCTGCTGAAAAGCAGCATAGCTTAAAACAGATCAGGCAGAGACGAAAGGGTAGACCGTGACCGCCAGAACCCAAAAACCCCACGGGGGGGGGGGG
>WREJ01000022.1 GCA_009779395.1 Coriobacteriia bacterium | reverse complement strand
CATCGGGATCTTCGATTGTTGCCTCGACAACGGCTATGTTGGCCGACAATCTGGTGCCAGCATCTGCTCGTTGCAAGGTGTCCCAACTGATACGTAGTCTGCCGTCAAGACGACCGGCGGGCACGGGAGGAGTCTGTGGGTCCAGCCAAAAGGCAACAGGCTGGAAGGCATTTCTGTTAGGCAGCGGAAAGCTGAAAGCACTGGGACGACCACCAGCAAGGTTACGCGTCAGCACGTTTGCGCTGCGCCCATTAACCGAGAGGTTATTCAGGTGCGTCACAATAGTGCCCACCCTAATAGGTCTGGTCGAAACCGACATCGTCATGCGGTCCCCGCTGACATCGATAATCGCCGTCTTGTTCAGCGAGTCGTTTGCCATCGACGGAGTATTTTGAGAAGCATGCCAAAAGTCCACGCGCACGGTGTAGCGACCATCGGTGATGTTGTTCACATTCACCACATTGCCACTTGTGGGACGGCGCACAAGACCATTAAAAGCTTGCAGCAGCGTGTCGTGCACGCGATTAACGGTTATCTGGCTAGCAGCAGGGTCAGCAAGCACCCGGCGAGCCTCGCCCAAAGCAGTCGTCATCGCATTAAAGGACAGAACAGTAAAGTCTGCCTGTCGAGCCTGCGCAGCACGATTAATCAGAGTTTGCAGTGCAGCTTTATTAACGGTTTCCTGAGGCTGTCCAGGACCGTCACCCTGTCCAAACTCGCCAAACTCGGGGAAAGGATTGTCTGCCATCACAGTTGCTGTATCAAGCTCTAGGGTCATAAATACTCCGAGAGGAGCTCCGGTAAGACCACTTCCCATGTGACCAACGACACTGTTTATGTGTACGTATAAAGGTAGGTTGAGGTCAGACCACTTTACAGTGATGACCTTGACACTGTCGTCTGCGTTCATCTCTTCGCGGACAGCATCGGTAAGATTTGTTAGTGCAGCAGCTGCAGTTTGTGCCTGTTGAGTGTCATATTGATAGCTGTGCACTCTTGCAGGTGTTGCAGAAAATCCTGCAATCATAGGTGTATTACTGTGAAAGAAAGAAACGTAGTTGCCATCTGCTCTTACCTCTACTACTGCTTGTGGGTAATAGAGAGGACGGATGCTGTTAGAAGGAGCACCGGTGTTAGCAGTCGTTGTAGGCATGAGGTTGACAAGGTAGGTAGTGCCCACCTGCAAGTCAGAAAGATTAGCCGCCGTTGTAGTGATTTCATCGCTTGTGGCAGCCATTGCTGCTGCAGCGTTTGCACCACCTTGATTTTGTGTTGAGAATTCTGGTGCAGGCGGGACTGTTGCCGTAGTTTCTACGGAACTGCCACCCCCCAAAGCGAGCGCACTACCCAGTGGGTCGGCGGCACCAGCAATTGGCGCAACAACCGACATCAAAGGCGTTAGCAACATCACCAAGGCCAAAAACTTTGCCAGAGACTTTTTCATACTTACACAACCCTTCACTATACTTATAAATTTGGCAAAAGCCAGGGTATAATTATACAAGCTGACCCGCTAAAACAAGAGCAATTTGACCCGCGAGCATGTTACATTTGTTACATCGCTCTTGCGAAATTATTGAGGAGTTTTAGGTGACATATTCAGAGGAAATAAACCATCCTAGGCCGCAGCTGGCACTGGTTGTACAGCACTTTTTCGAGGGGCAGGCGGCTGTTGTTGACCGTGCCGGACGCGAGTTTTTTGACTATGTGCAGGCCTGCCAAGACCTTGTGCCCAAAGACAAAATCGAGCAGCTGTTTCGTGAATGGTTTGTCTTTGACTTTCTGTTAAAGACGGGAAAGACAGCGCTCGAAACCTATATTTACCGCAACCCCGATGACCTGGACAGACGCGAGCTTGACCTGTTGCAGCAGGCAAGCGACTCTGCTTTTACCGCTCACTTTTGGCTGGGACAGGTTGACCTGGCTTCGCAGCTGCTACAGCTAGAGGATTGTCGAAGCACCAAGCAGTACCCCATACGCGACGCTACTGCCGTCCGCCATGTTACAAGCAATGTCGGCTGGATAGCTGCTAGAATGATTCAACTTGACGGCGACTGGCATTTTGCCAGCGACCCCCTGTATTACGCAGCGATTGCGCCAACTGCCAGCATGAAACAGCGCATGCAACAGGCCGCACAAGACCGCCCCTTTATCGACATCGTCAAAATGCACTACGGATTGCACGACCGCCCCTTTGAAGAACTGCAGATTATCGCAGACAGATAGACCCGCCAGATAGACCGCCGCACGACCGTGCTGACCTTGGACTGAGAAAGAGAGTTTGAGGAAGAGGAGAGAGGACCATAACACCGTGATTTGGCTGGGCGGCGTACTTGCTTACACACAATGGAGGAGATCGATGAGCTACGTACAGGACAAAATCTATGACTTTGTGATGGACAATGTTGAAGCGACTAATCGTACACAGGCGATTAACTTGCTAAACGATGCTTTTAACCGCTACGAAGACGGTGATTTAAGCATTGATGAGTTGTGGGCGGGCATGAACACGTTGATTGAACTGGCACAGCCAGAAAAACGCCCCGAACTGGAAAAAATGATGCAGGACAATCGTGGTCTTATCGAAAAGTATTTCGCACGCGGACAAAAGAGCACCTAAAGAGCACGGAGTAATTGCTAAGGGGAGGTTTGGACGTGCTCTGCCACCTTATAATTGCAGAACTAGCGAATGACGTAGAGTAGTATTGCAAAAAAGTGAAGGAAGGTGCCCAGCAAAACCCAGCCGTGAAAGACGCTATGAAACCACTTCACGCGCTTTATAACGTAAAAGATGGTGCCCAAACTATAGGCGACGCCGCCAGCAACCAGCAGCCAAAAGGCAGCGGGTGGCAGCAGACGGAATAGGTCAGGGATAACCCACAGTGCCATCCACCCCATAATAAGGTAGATAAGCGCGTTGACCCAGCGGGGGCGGTTGGTCCAGAATGCCTCGGTTGCGCAGCCTGCGGCTGCCATCACCCACAGGACGGCAAACAGCCACCAGCCACTGTAATCGCGCAGAGTGATGAGGGTAAAGGGTGTGTAGGTGCCAGCGATTAGCAGGTAAATGCTGGCATGGTCCAAAATCTTGAATACGCGTTTTGCGCGCTCGTTGGTTAGGCTGTGGTACAGGGTGCTGGCGACGTAGAGCAAAATCATCGAGAGACTGTACACTATCGAGGCCGCGATTTTAAATCCTACGTCAACGCCTGACTGCACAGCAAAAATCAGCAGGGTCGGCATCGCCACAATACCCAGCACAACACCCAAGCCATGAGTGATGCTATTGGCGACTTCCTCGCCCAGCGTGTATTGCTTTATGGTTTTTGTTAGCTTGTTCATAAGGGTCATATTGTAGCACCAGAAGAGAACAAAAAGATGCGGAAGTCTGTTTGTGGCGTAAAGTTACGACGGTGTTTTTTGGCATACCTGCCAAAATCTGACAAGAATGTGTCAAATTGACACATTCCGCTCATCTGTTCGCTGGTTCAAATCGCCCTAGGGCAGCTGTCAGCAACTCTGTCATGTGCCCACCAACTTGTGCGCCGACTTGGTTTACTTCTTCACCACAAAGTGGTGTGTCGCTGATGCCTGCTGCCAAATTGGTGATGCAACTAATGCCTGCTACGCGAATGTTCATGTGGCGCAGCGCGATGGCTTCGACAACAGTACTCATGCCAACAACGTCGATTCCCAGCGATTGCAGCAGACGAATCTCTGTTGGGGTCTCAAAATGAGGACCTGTTAGCTGTGCGTACACGCCCTCTTTCAGGTCAAGGTGACAGTCTGCTGCGCCACCGCGAATCGCCGCCTGCAGCTGCAGATCATAGACCTGCGTCATGTCAGGAAAGCGCAGACCCAGTTGCTCGCTGTTTGGACCTGTCAAAGGCGAGGGCACAAAGGTCGAAATATGGTCGGTAATCAGCATAAAATCACCAACTTGCATGCCCTCATTAATGCCACCAACCGCATTGGTCAGCACACATTGCTTGACCCCCAGCCGCGCCAGCACACGCAGCGGCAGAACCACGTCTGACATCGGATAACCCTCGTAGTAGTGAACACGTCCCTGCATCACCACCAGGGGAATACCGCCCAAAGTTCCAAAAACAAAACGCCCCTTATGCCCTGGTGCGGTCGAAACAGGAAACCCCGCCAGATCGCCGTAGGGGATAATCGTCGCATTCTGCAGTGCATCGGCCACAGCACCAAGACCACTGCCCAGCACAAGGGCGGTGGCGGGCATGGACAGACTCCGTCGCTGCATTATGTCTTGCAGCTGCTTTTCGATGTTCAGTATTTTACCGAGTACGTCCATGAATGCTCCCTTTCTGCTGGCGGGCGTCGTTGTTTATTGCTGTCAGCTGCGCGTATCAAGCGAGCCTGTCGAGGCTGCATCAGCATCCCAGGCCAACAGCGCAGTGTCGCAGGAATCACCCGACTCTAAACGAGCAACTGCTGCACGCGCAATCATGGCAGCGTTGTCACCACAGTAAGTCAGCGGTGACGTAAGTACCGTGACTCCCACAGCAGCAAGCGCGCTGGTCAAAGCGCTGCGCAGAGCCGTGTTTGCGGCAACACCTCCTGCCAAGATAAAGTGCTTGACGCCTGTTTCTTGTACGGCGCGCACTGCCTTTGCGACCTGCACGTCAATGATTGCCTGCTGAAACGAGGCTGCAATATCGGGAATGTGACAGGACTGGACAGACTCCCCCTCACGACCCTCTCTTTCGCGAATATAGGTGATGACCGCCGTTTTTAGCCCCGAAAGCGAGAAGTCGTAGTCTTTGCTGTGCAGCATCGCGCGGGGAAAATCGATGGCGCGCGCGTCGCCGCTCTGTGCCAGTTTTGACAGGATGGGACCGCCGGGATAGCCCAGACCCAGCACCTTTGCGACCTTGTCGAACGCTTCGCCGGCGGCGTCATCAAGGGTCTCGCCCAAGGTTTCATAGTAAAAGGGGCGTGGCGCATGCAGCAGCATGGTGTGTCCGCCTGACACAATTAACGCCACATAAGCCACCGGCAAATCAGGAATGCTGTCGTGCTGTGCCGCCGCCTCAGCTGCAGTCGGCTCGATGACGCAAGAATACAGGTGCCCCTCAAGGTGGTTGATGCCATAGAGCGGAATCTGCAGTGCCCAGGCAAGCCCCTTTGCGTAAGCCTGCCCCACGACCAGCGCACCAATCAGACCGGGACGGTCGGTGACGGCGATAGCGGTGAGCTCTGGTAGCGTGACCTGCGCCTGACGCAGAGCCTCGTCGACGGTAGCAACGATTGCTTCTGTGTGCTTGCGGCTGGCGATTTCTGGCACCACGCCGCCAAAACGCGTGTGAAACACAACCTGCGAGGCAATGACATTGCTGCGCAATTCCCGCCCCGCCATGACAGCGGCGGCAGTCTCGTCGCAGGAGGTTTCGATCCCAAGGATAAGCGGAGCCTTGCTTGCATCACCGGAAGGTGTCACTGCTGCACAAGGCGTTGCTGTTAGGACTGGTACGGCAGGCGAAGCCTGCTGCGCGTAGCAGGGAGCTTCGTAGCGTTGCGGATACTGGTCGCGCTCTGCCTCTTCAGCGTAGGACAGCTGCTGATACTGGGGCACAACCGTGCTGGGGTCACCCGACTGCTGCGCGCGCGCGCTGGCAAAACAGTCCAGCAGATGCTGCGGCTGCAGCTGGTCGGGGTCAGTCGCCAGACCGTACAGCGGGATGTTTAGACCACCTGCGATACCCTTTGCCGTTGCAAGCCCAATACGCACGCCCGTATACGACCCCAGGGTCACGCCAACAGCAATCGCCGCCAGCTGGTCACGACTTATCTGTGCCTGCTGCAGGGTCTCCTCGATTAAGGGCAGCAACTGCGTATTAGCAGCACGCGCCGCTGCAAGCCGCTGTGCCGCCACGAGTTCTGGCTGCGCCGAACGTGCCAGACAGGCGACACTCAGCACAATGTCATCACTCGAGGTATCGAAAGCAAGTAAATAGCGCGTCATTACTGATCCGTCTCGCCCTCTTGAGGAAGTCCTTGAGAAAGTTCTGGAGGGAGGGCGTCCATGAGCAGCCCCGTTTCAGGTTCTTCCTGCAATTTTTGCTGTAAGTCAGCCAGCAATTGCGCGCCGCGCTGACTGAGAGATTGCAGCGTGATGTTGCGCTCGCTGCGTCCGCTGATGCGCAGGGTAATGCTAAGGTCTGCGTGCTGGGTGACCTGCTCAAAGATGTCGCCCCATTCGATAAGGACAACACCGGCAGCATCTGGGGACATGTCTGTTGCCCCTTCTGTTATTTGCGTTCCAACAACCGCAGCACGCAGCGCTACTAAATCCCAAAAATCGAGGTCATCTAACTGCTCTGGACGGTCAAGGCGGTACAAATCCAGATGATAGAGCGGGATTCTGCCCGACAGATAACGTTTCATCAACGCAAAGGTGGGGCTGGTAATAGATTCATCGATGTCCAGTCCCTGCGCCAGTGCTGCCGCAAACTGTGTCTTTCCGGCACCTAAATCTCCCGACAGTATGATGATGTCACCTGATTGGACGTACTGGCCCAGGTCGTAGCCCAACTCTGCTGTTTGTGCTGCAGACTGTGTCTGAGTGTGAAGGGTCGCTGTCACTGCTGGTCGCCCTTTGCAGCGAGCTCTGTCAGTAGCTTTCTTAGGGTAGCTGCCGCTGCCAGGAAGGGTTCTCGTTTTGTGCGGTCGTAAATGGTGGCGGCGGGGTGGTACAGCGGCAGAATGTGGTAGCTGCGCGCTGACCTGCTATTTGTCTGAAAGACGCGCCCCTGCAGGGTCGTCATGCTGTCCTTTTTTTGCAGGACAAAACCTGTCGCAAAGTTTCCTAGTGTCACAATTACCGCAGGCTGAATCACGTCCATTTGCGCCTTGAGGTATTCAGTGCAGGTTGCGATTTCTTGTGGTAGCGGGTTGCGGTTGTTGGGTGGGCGGCATTTGACGACGTTTGCGATGTAGATGTCCTTGCGGTCAAGTTGTGCTGCTGCAAGAAACTCATCCAGTACCTTGCCTGCGGCACCAATAAAGGGTTGTCCCCCTTCGTCTTCGTTACGGCCGGGTCCCTCGCCAATAAAGACCACCGTAGCATCAGCACAGCCACTGCCCCACACCACCTGTGTGCGTTCCTGCCACAGGTCACACTTTCTGCAGTCCGCCGCACCGTCAGCAAGGGCGTCCATGCGCAGCTGTTTTGTGCCAGCAGCACCAACAGTTGCGCTGTCATCAGGACTGCTAGCCATTACGGTAGACCCGTTCAAGCCGCTGCCCCAAACCACAGAGGATTTCGTAGGGAATGGTCTGTGCTTGCTCGGCGAGTTCTTCGACAGCAAGATAATCGTCGATTTTACGCCGTGTCACCGTGCGCACCTCGCGAGCGATAGCACGCACACTGGCGGCGTCACTACTGCAGCGGGGCGCGCCGACCAGGACAAACTCATCCCCCTGATGCACGGCAAGCGAGCTGCTTGCTGCCACCATCATCTGATCCATGCAGATAGTGCCAACTTGTTCGATGCGACGGGCGCCTTTTGTCAGGCTGGGCTTATCGACCAGCACGTCCATTTTGTTTGAACACAAACGAGGGATGCCGTCAGCGTATCCCAGCGGCAGCGTGATAATGTGCACCGGTTTATGCGCACGCCAGGTCAGACCATAGCCAACGCCTTCGCCCATGCCAATGGATTTGACCATGCTTGCTTGGGCGCGCACGCTCAGCGCGGGCGTCAGGTCAATCAGCTTGCGTGTGTCGTCAGAGGGGTGAATGCCGTACATACTGATGCCAACGCGCACCATGTCAAACAGAGCATCGGGCATCAACAGAGTCGCCGCGCTGTTGCTGGCGTGTACCAGCTGCGGACGCAGATTCATGTCTGCCAGACGGCGAACAATACCCTGAAATGCCTCGAGCTGCTGGCTGGCGTCCCAGTCACCTGCGGTGTCAGCAGTCGCAAAGTGGGTGAAAATACCACCCATCTGCAGTAGCGGCAGATTCGCCGCCTCGCGCACAATGCTTACTGCCGCCTCGGCAGGAACACCAACGCGCTTCATGCCCGTGTCGACCTTTAAGTGATAGCTAATCTGTCGCTGCTGCAACAGCGCAAACCCCGCCAAGGTCTGGAGGAATTCGGTACTGGCAACGGTGCAGGTAATGTCTGACTCTAACAAATCTACCAGTATCGTTTCTGGTGGTTCTGACAACAGCAAAATAGGTGCGCTAATGCCCGCCTCGCGCAACTCGAAAGCTTCGGCAGGTGTTGCAACACCCAGCCAGTCGGCGCCAGCCTGCAAAGCGGTTCGCGCAACACTGACTGCGCCATGACCATAGGCGTCAGCCTTGACCACTGCCATGAATTTTGGCGTGCGCAACACAATCTTTTGTGCCGCCGCCGTGCGTTTTGCGCCCTCGGCAACAAAGCCGCGCAAAGCGACCACGTTGTCGCTAATCGCCTGCAGGTCGATGTCAAGCCACGCAGCTCGCTTGTGTGTCATGAACTGTCTCCATCGTCTAATGTGCGAATGTTTTCATAAAGCGGAGGAGGAAGAGCTCCATCACCCTCGCCCTCGTCAGCAACAGCATCACTGCTGCCAGTAACTTCTTGCAGGTCGTCAAGCAGCGCACGCAACTCTTTGAACTCGCGTGCTAGTTCTTCGCGGGTGCTAGGCTTGGTCTTGGGTGCTGGACGTGCTTGTGCCGTCAGCGCCACCGCCGAGGCAACAGCTGTCGTCTGCGTGTACGAAAGCGAGAGATGCATTTCGATGATGCCTGAATGACGTGCGTACTCCGCCGCTGCACCACGCAGTTGTGGATAAGGCCGTCCCTTCTGATCGCGCGCCACCTCGACATCAAGAAAGTTCATGCCCCGAAAACCCGTCCCCAAGGCCTTGAGCACCGCCTCTTTGGCGGCAAAACGCAGAGCGTAATGGATTTCTGGCTGCTGCTTGTGCTCGCAGTACCACTGCTCGTCTTCAGAGAACAGTCGCTGCTTTAGGCGGGGACGACGCGCCAGGGCTGTGCGCATGCGGTCAATCTCGACTATGTCTACGCCCAGTCCGACAATCATCTTACTTTCGCCATCACTCGTCACCGATTATGCTCAGCAGATGTGTTTGCGCAACCGCCAAGTCAGCAGGCTTGTCAACATCGGCACCAATGCTAGTGTGCTCGCTAAAAATCGCTGCACAATCAACGTCCAGCAGTTGCTTAAGGCGCCGTTCGACATCACGCACATCCAGATTGCCCGCTGCTAGTTTGAAGACAAACTTGGGGCCGGCAATGCTTGCTAGTTTCAGCGGACTTTTGCGCACATCAAACAAACTTTGCGCAAAATCATACAGTCGCTGAAAGTTGTGCGGATTAAAGACAACGGCATTGCCACCCGTCACCTTGCCACCACGAATCTTTACAAAAGTACGCTGCGCACCGGGATAGTCTGCCAGCATCGCCGCCTCGCGCAGCAAGGGATACGCCAAGTCGGCACGCCGCGCGATTGTCTGCGCACACAAATCATCAATCGCCTCGGGGGTCAAGGTAGGAATGTCAGACGTAACGCCGACAATAAAATCACTGGGAGGAAGGACGTCCAGACCAGCCGCCATATTTTCAGATATCTGACCGTCAGATAACACAAGATGGTCAATGAATTGCTCCCAAGGACTGCTGTCCTGACCAGGCGGCAGTACAACGGCAATGTTTCTGATGCTGTCAGCGCGGCGCAGAGCCTCGACCACCCACTGAACCATGGGTTTTCCAGCAATCTGGATCATGCCCTTTACCGAGGCCTGCGGGTCGATGACGCTGCCGTCCCCTCCC
Source organism: Coriobacteriia bacterium (assembly GCA_009779395.1). Lineage (GTDB taxonomy): Bacteria > Actinomycetota > Coriobacteriia > WRKU01 > WQUG01 > WQVN01. The sequence goes on along the minus strand of WREJ01000022.1, from coordinate 1,286 downwards.
GCCAGCACAATCGCATCTATTTTAGTTGTTTGTGTTTGCATGCTATCTATTATAGAACTCTTCGCTGCCCGCTTGGTACAGAAGCATAAATACCTTTGTCGGCAGTTGTTGTTGTCTGTGCCCACCACCCCTTGCCTTCAGCCTGCAGCTGCAGACCAGCTGCCACCTTCGCACACAAACACAGTGCCCAGCAGGCACTGCCCGAACCTGCCACCAAAGCACGCTCGACGCCTTTGCTTTCGCGCAGCCAGTTCAGAACAGTACCCGTTTGCGGCGAGACAGAGGTAGCAGCAGCCTCGAGGTTGTTCTTCCAGCTATTGTGCGCGCTACTAATAGCGTGCGGTGGACGGGGGTCTTTGTCAAAGGTCTGGTAAACGGCAGCAGTCGAGCTGTGTGCGTCTTTTGGTTTGACAATCAATAGGGGCAAGCCAGGGATAGCCGGCAGTGATTGGTGCAAAAGTTCTCCGCGGCCGGTCATGATGCTTGCTGCTGTTGCTGCTAAAAACAGAGGCACATCGGAACCCAAATCCGCTGCCAGCTGCAGATGTTTGGGGTCAGCAGGGTGCAGATTCCACAGCAGGGACAGAGCGTAGATGGCTGCGGCGGCGTTGGATGATCCTCCTCCTAATCCCGCGCCATGCGGAATGTGTTTGCACAGATTAAAGTGCAGCGGCGGCAGCGGTTTTTTGTAGAGGTCTGCCATCGCGGTCACCGCGCGTACCACCAGATTGTCATCGTCAGGAATCGCAAGGTCGACCGTCGAAGAAAAGCGGAAGCTGTCAGCAGGGGTCAGCAGCAGTTCATCGTGTAGGGTCAGCAGGTGAACCAGCGAGTCCAGCGCGTGAAAGCCATCAGCGCGGACAGAGCCCACCGACAGGGACAGGTTTATTTTGGCAGGTGAGATGATTTTCATGCCACACCACAGACGATAGCAAGAACTACGGCGAAGAATCGAGGGAGTTTGCAGGAGCGGCTATAGAAACAGCGAATACCCATGCACAGGGGAAATCAGGTCAGATACTCAACCCAGGGGAAGAGGGTCTCTTTGGTCTCGTGATGCAGAACTTCCACAGCACCCGTCAGCACGTCGACGTACTGATACGACGCACGCGTCTTGCGATTGCGTTTCTCATGAACCTCGAGAACAAATAAAGAAGGATGGGTCTGCACAATGCGCCCATGACGTTCCAAAATCTTTGAGCGACCCAGATTTGCCTTGATGCAAACAAAGTCGCCTTTCATCTCTTCCAAGGTACCCTTGATGCGCGTAACAGCTTGGACTGGCT
>WREJ01000021.1 GCA_009779395.1 Coriobacteriia bacterium | reverse complement strand
TGGCACAAAAGCATCCCAGTCGTAGGCAAAAACGCCGGCACCACAAATCCACTGACCGTAAATTTTGCCCCAGCCAAACTTTGCCCAGGCACTGTCGGTGACGCTAAAGTGCAGCGCGTCCTCTTGCACCTGCTGCCAGTACTTTGCCGTGGTAATGTGTCCCAGCGGATGTCTGTGTGTGTGGTGTACCATCTTTGGCTGACCGGTAGTGCCCGAGGTAAAGTACAGCATTAGGGTGTCGTCAGCACCAATCCCGTCAGCGCCCGTAGGGCGCGTCCAGGCGGGCACATCAAGGGCAAGCAATTCATCAAGAGTTGTCCAGGACGCCAGCTGGTCTGCAGACGGTGCGCTGCCATCACCATAACCCTGCTGCACCACAACTTTGTTGCTAATGTCTGCACCCTGCTTAATGCACTCGTCGACCTGCTGTATAACGTAGGGGTCGTCCACGGCAAAAACGGTCTTAAAGCCTGCAGATTCTGCACGAAACACCAGGTCTTTTGCCGTCATCTGCACAGACCCTGGCACAAAAATAACGCCCATCTTCATCAGAGCAGTAGCGATTGTCCAGTATTCCCAGCGTTGACGCAAAAGCAGCAGCACGATGTCACCCTTTTTCAGACCCAGCTGCTGGGTGAATGCCGCTGCCAGCTGATCTGACATGCTGGCAATGTCTGCAAAAGTCTGGACCAACTCTGTCCCCTTGTCATCAATCCAGTGCAGAGCACGCTTGTCTGGCTGGACCTGCGCCCACTGGTCGACAACGTCATAGGCAAAGTTAAAGTCAGCGGGAATGTCCAGTCGGTAGTTGGCGTGAAAGTCCTCGTACGAGTCAAAATCGATACGCGGACAGTATTTTTTCAGTAGGTAATCCATGAATTTCAGCTTCCTGACTACTTGATACGATGGGCGGGATACGAGGGGATGACGGTCGGCCTATTCGGTGATGACCGTCAAAAATATCGCCGGGACGCTGGATGCGCATTTTTGCCCGTGCGGATGGCGCGAGTTAAAATAAGCACTGTCTCCTTCGTTAAGTCGAATAACTTGGCTGTCAAAGCTCAAATCGATGGCACCTTGCAACACCATGTTGAATTCCTGACCCTCGTGTGCCACCAGGTCGTCGCACTGGTCTGCTGGGTCAAGGGTCACCAAGAGTGGCTGCATGATTTTTGGCGTATAACGCCAGGCAAGGTCCTCAAAATGATAGCCGCTCATGCGGTCGATCTTGCGACCTTCTCCTTTGCGGACAATTTGGATGGTCTCGATGCGACCAGCCTTGCCCATAAGTATTTCGGTAAACTCGACATTGAACTTACGCGCGATTGAATAGATGACGCTGATAGGAACATCAGCGCCAGTCTCTTCAAAGGAACGATAACGATCAATGTCGATATCAAGTTCAGCAGCAAGGTCGACGTCACTGACATCGCATGCCTCGCGCAAACCGCGAATGCGCATACCTAGTTCACGAATATCTTGCTGCTGATCTGTCATTTTTTGCTACTTCTCTCTGGCAGTTCTTGCTACGTCTCTACAGACCCTTGCCAAGGGCAAGTGCCTTACGGTTGACCTCAAGAAGTGCCGTTTTGCGCTCGGGGATGGACTGTACCAAAGCCTCGTCCAAAATATCTTCGCTGCAGAACTGGGTTGCCTTCCACAAAGCACCCACCATCAACAGGTTGCCCAGAGGGTTACCCTGCTCGTCAGAACAGTCATTATCTGAGGCAAACTGAGCATAAGGATAGATGATGTTTTCGATGTCATCGCGTGTTGCTTCCATAGCAAAGGTCGAATCATCAACAATCATCAGGCCACCGGGCACAATAGAATCGTTAAAGCGGTCAAAGGACAGCTTGTTCATGGCAATGATAATCTGAGGATCAACAACCAATGGCGTACCAATAGGGTCATCGGAAATGATTATCGAGCAATTACAGGTACCACCGCGCATTTCTGGACCGTAGCTGGGCAACCAGCTTACCTCTCGTCCGCTGAGCAAACCAGCAGTTGCGATAACACGTCCAGCAAACAGTACACCTTGCCCACCATAGCCAGCAAGTCTCATTTCTAGGTTAGTCATGGGGGTTTTCATTACTCTCCTCCCCCCTTTGCGGCTACTTTTGCCGCCTCTTTTGCCGCCTCGGCAGCTTGTCTCTCTGCTTCTGCTGCGGTCTGTTCCTCGAGCAAGGCTGCAGCAGCATCAACAATATTTGCGTAACCCTCGGCCTTGACATCACGATAGACGCCCAGCGGATAGTAGGGGAACATGTTCTCGCGCATCCAGTCGGCTGATTCCAGTGGGTTCAGACCCCAGTTGGTCGGACAAGTACACAGCACCTCGATGATGGTGTAACCCACCTTGTCGCGCTGATACTCGAAAGCCTTACGAATTGCACGCTTTGCAGTACGGATATTCTTGGGTGTGTCAACGGTCACACGCTCGGCATAGGCAACGCCGTCAAGTGTCGCCAGCATTTCGACTACACGCAGAGGATAGCCATCCTGGGCAATAATACGACCATAGGGACTGGTCTGAGTAATTTGGCCAGGCATCGTTGTCGGTGCCATTTGTCCACCAGTCATACCGTAAATCGCATTGTTGATAAAGATAACGGTAATGTGCTCGCCACGCGCAGCAGCATGAACACTTTCTGCTGTTCCAATCGCAGCAAGGTCGCCGTCACCCTGATAGCTAAAGACAATGTTGTCAGGATTAACGCGCTTGACGCCGGTGGCAGCAGCAGCCGCACGACCATGCGAAGCCTGCAACATGTCACAGTTAAAAAAGTTCGTAGCTGTTACGCTACAGCCTACTGGTGCTATACCAATGGTTTTGCCCAAAACATCAAGTTCTTCCAGGCTTTCAGCGACCAATCGGTGCACAATTCCGTGCATACAGCCGGCACAATAGGTAAAAGCAGTGTCGGTCAACCCCTTGGTGCGGGTGAAAATCGCTTTCTCGTTAGCTGAAGGAGTATGTCCAGTCATGTTAGTTGCCCCCTTCCGCAGTTTGCTTGTACAGTTTCTCGATACGTTCTGCAATCGCCTTGGGTTCTGGTACCAGACCTCCCGTGCGATTAAAGCTGTCAATAGGCAAGCGACCATTCACCAGCAGTTGCACGTCCTCGACCATTTGTCCCATGCTCATTTCAACGGTCAAAAAGCCCTTGGCGGTTCCGCCCGTAATCAGACTGTCGAGCGCATCGTCGGGGAAAGGCCATACCAAGAGAGGACGTACCATTCCTGCACGTACTCCCGCGTCACGTGCCAGATCAACAGCGCTCTTTGCGGTACGCGCACTTGCGCCATAGGCAACAACAATAATGTCAGCATCGTCAGTACGATACATTTCTGCCTGCTGTTCTTTTGCCTTGATGCGATCATACATGGCGTAACGCTCGTTATTGGTCGCCTCAAGCTGCTCGGGGTACAGACGCAGTGAATTAACCTCTTGGGGTGCACGCTTGCCGCGCGTTCCCGTCAAAGCCCAGTCGTGCTGCGGGCAGTCAGCCGGATCCTTGATGGGTGGCAGTGCCACAGGCTCCATCATTTGTCCCAACAGACCGTCAGACAAAATTATCGCTGGCATCAAATACTCGTCAGCCTTTTCAAAGGCGTCGCCAACCATGTCTGCCATTTCTTGCACCGTTGAGGGAGCATAGACCAGACATTTAAAGTCACCATGACCAGGAGCCTTTGTTGACATGAAATAGTCACCTTGAGAGGGTTGAATGGTGCCCAGTCCTGGACCACCTCTCTGAATATTAATGATAACGCTGGGCAAGTCTGCCGCAGCAAGATACGAAATGCCCTCTGCTTTTAGCGCAACACCGGGGGAGCTGGAAGAAGTCAGTACACGCGCGCCAGCGGCGGCGGCACCGTAGACCATATTAATAGCACCTGTTTCGCTTTCTGCCTGCACAAATACGCCATCCACCTGAGGCATACGCTTTGACATATAAGCAGCAAGTTCGTTCTGAGGGGTAATGGGATAGCCAAAATAGGTACGACATCCTGCCCTGATGGCTGCTTCGGCAACAGCTTCATTGCCTTTCATCAGCCTTTTTGCTTCTCTCTGTGGCTGTGTCATGAGCGCACCTCCTTATACACGGTGATGGCAACGTCAGGACAAATCACTGCACAGTTAGTACAAGCGTTGCACTTTGAAGCATCAGTTTGATAGGCTGGATGGTAGCCTTTCGCGGTAAGACGCGAGTAATCCATGGCAACAATGCCCTCGGGGCAGACCACTACACACAAATCACAGCCCTTACAATATCCCTCATCAATTTCTATGCGGGGCATAGTCATATCTCCTTAGTTCTTCGAAGCGGGCGTTTGCTACGCAATTCAGACACTTCTTTCGTACCTAAAAACACCAGAGACTCAGTACCTAAAAACACCGATGTTCAGTACCCTTGCTGCGCATTTTGATAATCGTTTATGTTAGCACAATAGGATTTCAACACAACTTTTCCACATAATGTACACATTGGCAGAATTTTTGCCCTTTTCAGCCACAAAAAGAGGGTAAATACTAAAAATATTACAAGACACAAGGAGGAGGCAGAAATTGTCCCTAATCCCCCACTACAAAAGTTCAAGCAGCGCCTCGATAGAAAGTGCTTCTGCCGGCACCGGAAGGGCGTCCAGTACCCGTCTGCCATAGTTTTTGCTGAGTACTCTGCTGTCTGCAAGTATTACGACACCACTGTCAGTAGAGGTTCGCACCAGTCTGCCCACTGCCTGCTTTAACTCGAGTATTGTTTCTGGCAAATCAAAGCGTGCCCAGGCACTGCGTCCGTAGACTTGGTTACGCTCGCAAGCAAGTGGTGTATCTGGTCTGCCAAAGGGCAGTTTGGGAATAACAATACAGCGCAAGGTGTCACCACTGGCATCAAAGCCCTCCCAAAACGACTTCGTTGCAAGCAAGGAGGCCTGCGGGTCAGCAATAAAACGTTCCTGCAAAACGCGCATCGACAACATACCGTCTTGGGCAAGCAGCTCGATACCAGCTGGCTTTAGATCGTCTTGCAGCACATCTCTGCAGGTCAACAAGTCTTTGCGACTGGTAAACAAGGTCAGTACTCCGCCACCTGTGCGCAGATGCACTGCCCGCAAAAAGTCAATCAGGCACCCTTCCCAGGCAAGGTCGCGTGGACGGGGCATGTCGGTCGGCACCACAATACGCATCAGATTGGGCAGGTCGTAGCTGCTGGGCAGTTGCAAAGTATTCCATTTTTCGCGCGGGAGTGTGTCCAGACCAGTACCACTGCTAAATCTGCTGAAGGAATCGCCCACCGCCAAAGTCGCCGAAGTAAAGATGACGCTGTCTGTCTGTTCTAGCAGCTCGCTGGCGACTTTCTCTCCCACCTCGAGCTGCGAGATTTCAATGGCAGCGCTGCGCTTCCCCTGATACTCGCGGCTTTGATGCAGCGCGTAGACCAGATTTTTCGCAGGCTCGTTGATGGCTGTTGCCAGCGCGTCTGCTTGCTCGCTAAGCAGCGCGAGACTTGCCGCGAAATCACTGAGGGCATCGGGCGGACTTTCCTCGCCCACATGACTGGCAAAGGCTCGGCTCAGCTCGCTGCCACTTGCGATGCTAGCTTGCAGCTGACTGCTGAGGTTTAAGCCAATGCTGCACAGCGTTGTCCAGGCAGCGCTTTCGCGCAGTGCAGGACCAATCCAATAGGTACGCGAGGCCTTGCTTGTTGCGTAGGCAGGATTGTGCTCGATGCTTTCGTGTTCAGCCAAATCATGCGCGTAGGCAAAAAAGCTGCTCGCTAGGGTCTGAACCTGCTGCAGCAGGACGTGCAGCTGCTCGACTGCTGCTGCAATTTTTTCGACATCTGCCTTGCGCATAAACTTTGGTGCTGCAATTAGCAGCTTTTTGGGCAGACCACGAACACCCATCAGTGATGTAAGCAGGGCATTCAAATCCTGCTCGGCGAAACTACGCGTCAGTTGCTTGCGCGCCTCGGCCTCGATGTTATGCGCCTCGTCAATAACCCAGTAACGCACGGGAGGCAGAATACGCCCATCAGCAGCACTATTGCGAAACAGCAGCGAGTGATTGGTGACAATAATATGCGAGCTTTTGGCAATGCGGCGCGCAGCATGCACGTAGCAATGATAGTAGTAGCTGCAGCGTACGCGCAGACAGTCGGCAGAACTCGCGGCGTAGCGTCGTTTCTGCGCAAAGGATGCCGCTAAGTTGACGCTGCTTAGCTCGCCCCAGGCAGTTTGCGACACCCAGGCAAGCAGCTGTGCTGTCGCAAGGCTGCTGCTCTCACCTGCCGCATCTTCGTCTGCGGTCAAAACAGCGTTCAGTTTGCGCAAGCAGGGATAGTGCGTGTAGCCCTTCAGTGCCGCGTAGCGCAAAGCAGGCAGCGGCTGAGAAAGCGCGGTGGAGTCAGGACCATCTGATGCAAGCGTCTCTTCGTCTTCTTGCGCAAGCGCGCGGGCAAGTTTTGGCAGTTCTTTACCCATCAATTGATCAGTGAGAGCATTGGTTTTTGTCGCAACACCAACGGTGATATTGTTTTCGCGTGCCAGACGTGCCAAGCAGACCAAATAAGCAAGCGATTTCCCCACGCCCGTACCTGCCTCGACCACCAGATGCTCGCGCGCTGCAAAGGCATCGCGTATAGCAAGTGCCATCTGTTCCTGTTCTGGTCTGACTTCAAAAGCAGGATACATTTTGCCAGCTGTGCCCGCAGCACTCAGATCAGTGCTCAAATCAGCAGCACTGACAGGTACGATTGCCTCTTTGACTTGCGCATCAACAAGGGCATCGGGTCGACTTCCCTGAATTTGTTTCTGCCGCAAAGTTTTCAGTCTGATTGCTGGACGTTTTGCTGTGCCACCTGTGCCACTTCCCCCTGTGCTGTCTGCAGCAGCGTACAGCTGGGCAATACGGGCAATCCACGCTGCTTCTGGCAAGTCGTGCAGCAACAGCGGCAGGGCGCGCAGTACGGCAGCATCAAGCGCACTGATGCCCACCAAGCCAACACGCCACAGATGGCACAGCCCGCGCACGTCAGAAATGGCACGATGCGCCTGCTTATAGTCCGCCTGGCAGTAGGCGCGCATCAAGTCTTCTAGCCTAAAAGAACGCAGCAGAGGAAGTCCACAGCGCAAAAACACCAGCGAATCGAGCCACTGACCCGGAAGTGGCGTGCCCGTGGCAGATAAAGCCGCCTCGATAAATCCCCGGTCAAAGGACGCGTTGTGTGCCACAATGGCGCGCTCGCCTACAAAGGCGCGCAACTCGTCAGCGATGTCGTCAAAAAAGGGCGCGTCTGCAACATCTGCATCGCTGATGTTGGTCAACTCGGTGATCTCGCGCGAGATGGGTCTGCCGGGGTTTACATAGGTCGAGAACTCGCCTATGATTTCAGGATCGCGCATTTTTGCGACAGCAACTTCGATGATAGCTTCGCTGGCAGGCGAGATACCCGTTGTTTCCACATCAAGGACACAGATTTCGTCCTCTATGCCAAAGACCTCAGCAGCAGCTGCCAACGAATAGCCAGCGTAAATCTGTGCCCAGTCATCTGGTGCATCTGTGCCAGCAGCTGTTCCTAGTCCCGCCTCGGGTGCAAGCAGACCGCGTACGCGGTCTGCCAGTGCTGCTAGCTCTTGTTCTGTTGGTAGTTCAGACTTCAAGGTCTAGGTTTCGCTGCCATCATCGTCAGTTTCACTGCTTTGGACGTACTCTTCCGCCTCGCTATCTTCTACAAGCAGGTCGCCTTCTTCGTCGCCCTCTTCGTCAAGCAAGGAATCCTGATCGTCGTCGGCTTTTCCTTTTGTCACCTTCTTTTTTGTCGCCGAGACGCGCGCGATGGCACTCAGACGGTCGTCGTCGGCTACGTTCATGACCTTGACACCCTGAGTCGCGCGCTTAAGCAGCGAAATGTCGCGCGTCTTGACACGAATGACGACGCCTTCTTCTGAAATCAGCATCAGTTCGTGGGTGTCGTCCACTATTTTCATGCCCGTCAAAAGCCCCTTCTTTTCGGTCATGACAATGGTCTTGACTCCCTGGCCGCCGCGCCGGTGCACGGGGTATTCGCTCAGGCAGGTGCGCTTGCCGTAACCGCGTTCTGTCACAACAAACAACTGACATTCCTGCGGAGCAATCTCCATGCCCAGGACGTACTCTTCATCTTTGACGGTCATACCTTTGACGCCGCGTGTGTCGCGACCCATGGGGCGTGCCTGGCTTTCTTCAAACAGCACGGCTTTGCCCGCCGTCGAGACCATGATGACGTGCTGACCTTCTTGGACGCGGCGAACGCTAATCAGTTCGTCATTGTCTTTTAGGCTAATCGCAATGATGCCGCCAGCGTGAACACGGCTGTATGCCTTTAGGTTGGTCTTTTTCACCATGCCACCCGTGGTTGCAAACAGCAGATTTTCTTCTTCGGGGAAGTCCTTTGTGTTGATGACAGCGGCAATGCGCTCGTTAGTTTCAAAGGGCAGCAGATTAACCACAGCCGTTCCGCGTGCGTGGCGCGAACCAACAGGCAGTTCATGTACCTTTAGGCGATAGACCTTGCCCTTTGTCGAGAAAAACAGAACATAGTCGTGGGTGCTTGCGATGAACAGGTTCTCGACAAAGTCATTGTCCTTTAGCTTTACGCCAGCAATGCCCTTACCGCCACGTTTTTGCTGACGATAGGTGGCAACAGGCAGCCGCTTGACGTAACCCGCCTTGGTGATGGTGACAACCATGTCTTCTTCGGCGATGAGGTCCTCGACATCAAGGTCACGCGCAGCACCACTGATGTCAGTACGACGTTTTACGGCAAACTTGTCACGAATCTCTGTTAGTTCGTCCTTGATAATCTGCAGAACCAGTGCTTCGTCACCCAGAACCTTTTCAAAGTAGGCAATCTTTTCGCGCAGTTCTGCTAGTTCTGTCTCGATTTTTTCACGCTCGAGACCCTGCAGGCGGCGCAGACGCATCTCGAGTATCGCATCAGCCTGGATTTCGCTGAGGCCAAAACGTTTGATAAGGCGCGGTTTTGCGTCATCGTAGCTTTCGCGGATAACCTTGATGACTTCGTCAATGTTATCCAGCGCAATGACGTAACCTTCCAGCAAATGGGCGCGCTCGCGTGCTTTACGCAGATCAAATTCGGTGCGGCGGCGAATGATTTCTTGCTGGTGGGCAACGTAGTTCTGCAAAACCTCACGCAAAGTGAGTACCTGCGGTACGCCGTCAACCAAAGCAAGCATGATGACGCCAAATCCCTGCTGCAGCTGCGTGTGTTTGTATAGCTTGTTCAGCACAACTTGTGGAATGGCGTTTTGCTTTAGCTCGATGACAATGCGCATACCCTTGCGGTCGGATTCGTCGCGCATGTCGCTGATTTCGGTGAGCTTTTTGTCCTTTGCCAGCTCGGCGATTTTTACCAGTAGCTTTGATTTGTTGACCTGATAGGGAATCTCGGTTACGATGATGCGTGTGCGCCCTGTCGAGGTCTGTTCGATGTGTGCCTTGCCGCGAATGGTAATAGACCCGCGACCCGTCTCGTAGGCGCTTACGATGCCCTCGCGCCCCATGATAGAGCCCGCCGTGGGGAAGTCAGGACCAGGAAGCACCGTCATCAATTCTTCGATTGTTGCCTCGGGGTTTTCGATTAACATGATGGTTGCATTGATGACTTCACCCAGGTTGTGCGGCGGAATATTGGTTGCCATACCAACGGCAATACCAGCAGAGCCATTAACCAGCAGATTGGGAAAACGCGCTGGCAAAACGGTCGGTTCTGTCAGCGAGTCGTCATAGTTGGGACCAAAGTCAACCGTCTCTTTTTCAAGGTCGCGCAGTAGTTCCATTGCCACCTTTTGCAGGCGTGATTCGGTATAACGCATGGCCGCTGGACTGTCTCCGTCAACCGAGCCAAAGTTACCGTGTCCGTCGATTAGCGGCACGCTCATGGCGAAATCCTGTGCCATGCGCACCATGGTGTCATACACCGCCTGGTCGCCGTGCGGATGGTACTTACCAATCACTTCGCCGACGGTCCATGCGGACTTTTTATGAGGCTTTGTCGGCGTCAGACCCGATTCGCTCATGGCGTATAAAATACGACGATGCACCGGTTTCAGACCGTCGCGCACGTCAGGCAAGGCACGCGCGACAATAACGCTCATCGCGTATTCAAGAAATGACTGACGTACCTCTGTGTGCAGCGCAATCGGCAGCACCGTCGAGCCGTCATCAGTCGGAATCGCTATCCGTGCCTGGTTTAGTTTTTCTTCGGCCAAAACAAGTACCCCTTATCTAGATATCAAGGAATCGAACGTCTTTTGCGTGCTTTTGGATGAACTCTTTGCGCGGCTCGACCAAATCTCCCATCAGGTCTGCCACCGTCTGTTCGGCAAGCATCGCCTCTTCGATGCTGACCTGCAGCAAGGTGCGCCGCTTTGGATCCATGGTTGTCTCCCACAGCTGGTCGGGGTTCATCTCGCCCAAGCCCTTGTAGCGCTGTATTGTATACTTCGTATCTTGAGGGAGTCCGTCCAGTTTCTGCTGCAAATCTTTGTCTGAATAAAAGTACTCTGATTTGCGCCCAATGTTTAGTTTGTAAAGCGGCGGCTGCGCAATGTAGACGTAGCCGGCCTCTATCAATTCGCGCATGTAGCGGTAAAAGAAGGTCAGAATAAGAATGCGAATGTGGGCGCCGTCGACGTCGGCGTCTGTCATGATAATCGCCTTGTGGTAGCGTGCTTTTTCGATGTCAAAGTCTTCGCCGATGCCCGTTCCCATCGCTGTGATCATCGCCTGAATCTCAAGACTTGAAAAAGCACGATTCTGACCGGCACGTTCGACGTTTAGAATCTTGCCGCGCAGGGGCAAAATCGCCTGGAAGCTGCGGTCACGTGCCTGTTTTGCGCTGCCTCCTGCACTGTCGCCCTCGACAAAATAGATTTCTGCAAGCGATGCTTCTCTCACGCTGCAGTCTGCCAGCTTGCCCGGCAAAGTCGAGTTTTCAAGCAAGCTAGTCTTGCGGGTCATCTCGCGTGCTTTACGCGCCGCCTCGCGTGCTTTTGCCGCATCAGTGGCTTTTTGGACAATCTTGCGTGCAGGACCGGGGTTCTCTTCGAGGAATTCCGCCAGACCAGCTGTCACAATCTGCTGAACAAAGCCGCGCATTTCAGGGTTGCCCAGCTTTGTCTTTGTCTGACCCTCGAATTGCGGCTCGCGTAGTTTTACGGACAAGATAGC
>WREJ01000020.1 GCA_009779395.1 Coriobacteriia bacterium | reverse complement strand
TGGGCAATCGCTGGCCTGTTGCTGACAATCTGCAGCACGCACTGCTTGTGGGGGGTGGCATTGGTGCGGCACCACTGGCACTACTTGCTGCAGAACTTGCCGCAAAAGGCTGCCAGGTGACTATGCTGCAGGCAGCACGCACTGCCAATCTGTTGCTTGCTACAGAACTTTTTGCAGCGAACTGCAGCAGTCATGTGCTTGCCACCGATGACGGCAGCGCAGGACAGCAGTGTTTAATTACGACACCTCTTGCTGATTTGCTTGCCAGCAGTAAGACAAGATTCGATGCTGTCTATATCTGCGGACCTGAACCTATGCAGGAGGCCTGTGCGCAACTGTGCCTAGCTGCTGGTCTGCCGACCTGGGTCAGCCTCGAGCGCTTGATGGCCTGTGGGGTGGGCGTCTGTCTGACCTGTGTTCTGCCAACAGCAGAAGGCCTGAGGCGTGTCTGTGCTGACGGACCTATTTTTGCTGCCGAGGAGGTGGACTGGCATGAAGCACGCAGATCCCGCGTTCACTAATCTGGCGACTGGTCTGGACAAACTCCGCCTGAAAAATCCTGTGACAACAGCCTCGGGTACTTTTGGTGCGGGGCGCGAGATGGCAGATTTTATTGACCTGAACAGTCTGGGTATGCTGACGACAAAGGGTGTGTCGCTGACGCCCTGGACGGGTAACAGTGGGCGGCGCATGCATGAGGTGCGCAGCGGTATGCTGAACTCGATTGGGCTGCAAAATCCTGGTGTCGAGACCTTTATTCAGCGCGACCTTGCTTGGCTGCGTGACAGCGTCCCTGATCTGCCGCTGATGATTAATGTCTGCGCCCGTAGCGCAGCAGACTACGCGGCGGTGATTACGCAAATCGAGGCTGAAACTGACATTCCCGACGACCTGCTGGGCTATGAGGTCAATATTTCTTGTCCTAATGTGAGTGAGGGCGGCCATGCCTTTGGCACCAGCACTGCAGGTGCAGAGGAAGTAACGGCTGCCTGTCGTGCGGTGACAAAGCGTACCCTTGCTGTCAAGCTGAGTCCTAACGTGACAAACATTGCTGACATTGCGCGTGCTGCTGAATCTGCGGGTGCTGACGCGATTTCGCTTATCAATACCCTGCTGGGAACAGCGATTGACGTTCGCAGACGCAGCTTTATCTTTGAGCGTCACTTTGCCGGTCTTTCAGGTCCTGCTATAAAGCCAGTTGCTTTGCGTATGGTGGTCGAAGTAGCACGCGCCGTTGACCTGCCGATTGTTGGCATGGGGGGCGTGGCAACAGGACGTGATGTGGCAGAGTTCATGCTGGCTGGTGCGCATGTTGTTGCGGTGGGAACGGCACATTTTGGTGATCCTTTGGCGGTCCTGCGCATTGTGGACGAACTCCGCAATTTTTGTCAGGAAGAAGGCGTGCGCGATATCAGCGAGCTTATCGGAGCAGTAGGGAAGACTCAATGAAGCAACAGGTGAAGCAAGCAAATGATGCGCGTGACCGTCTGATTGTTGCCCTTGATGGCAGCCGTGAGCAGGCTCTGTGCTGGGCGCGCGAACTTGCAGGCTCTGCGCGCTGGGTCAAAGTGGGCATGACGCTGTTTTACCAGACTGGTCCTGCCATTATCGAAGAAATGAAGGCTCTGGGTTATCAGGTCTTTCTTGATTTGAAGCTGCATGACATTCCCCATCAGGTCGAAGGTGCTGCGCGTACCCTGGGCAGTCTGGGTGTTGACCTGCTGACGGTACATTCTTTCGGAGGGCGTCCAATGATGGAAGCAGCCATGCAGGGTGCACATGCGGGTGCAGCTGCTGCTGGTCACGCTGCGCCAAAGGTTGTTGCTGTCACCGTTTTGACCTCGATGAGCGATACTGACCTGCATGACATTTCTGTAGTGCTGCCTGCAGCAATTCAGGTCGAGCGTCTGGCCACTCTGGCGCGCGCTGCAGGAACCGATGGTATTGTCTGCTCACCGCACGAGGCAGCACCGTCGCGCACACTGCTGGGGCCAGACGCCTGGATTGTAACGCCTGGAGTGCGTCCAGGACGGTCTGCTGCAGATGACCAAAGTCGCATTGCAACGCCCACCCAGGCACTAGCAGCTGGCGCTAGCCATCTAGTCGTTGGCAGACCCATTACGGGCTCCCCTGACCGCCTGCAAGCCTTTTCTGACCTTCTGTCTGACCTTGGCGTAGAAGGAGTTTGACCATGAATGACACACAGATTATGGACGCCCTTACTCGGGCGACAGCCATTCGCAAGGGTCATTTTCAGTTGACCAGCGGTCGGCATAGCGACACCTATGTTCAGTGTGCGCGTATTTTAGAAGACCCACAGCTGACAACAGAACTTGCGCAGCAGATGGTAGCACGTCTGCCCGATGACAGCTTTGACCTGGTTGTTGCGCCAGCGGTGGGGGGCATCATTATTGGTTTTGCTGTCGCGCAGACCCTGGGTGTGCCTTTTCTGTTCACTGAACGACAAGAGGGCGTGATGGTGCTACGCCGTGGTTTTGAAATACCGCCTGCTGCGCGTGTTTTAATTGTTGAAGATGTGGTAACGACTGGTGGCAGCGTGCAAGAAGTTGTTGACCTAGTGCAAGCAGCAGAGGCTAGGGTTGCTGCCGTTGCAACAGTAATTGACCGGGGCGGTGATCGTGCTTTTGACGCTGACTACTACCCGCTGCTTGCGATGCAGGTTGATTCGTGGCTGCCGTCAGAATGTGCTGCCTGCCAGGCGGGACTTCCCCTTGATTCGCCTGGATCGCGGCGGCTGGGCTAGCAGAAGGCCTGTGACAGTGATACGAGCAGGACGTGATTAAATACCTGGGGTCAAAGCGCGTACTCGTACCAGCTTTGGGAGCAATAGCGGCCGTGGTGGCTGCAGCACACGCTGCAGAGAGCACAGAATCCACGTCAGCAGCACCCAGCGCGCTCGATCTGTTTTCTGGTACGACACGGGTTGCTCAGGAATTTAAGCGACAGGGTTTTGTCGTGACTGCCTGTGACCTTGCGAGCTATTCTGAAGTACTGGCGCAGTGCTATATCGCAACCGATGCGGCAAGCATTGACCAAGCAGAACTCGCTGCGATTTTGCAAGAACTAAACGCGCTGCCGCCACAAGATGGCTATTTTACCCAGACCTTTTGTCGCGATTCACGGTACTTTCAGCCAAAAAACGGCCAACGTATCGAGGCGATTCGCGCTGCCATCGAGGCCGACTATAAAGGACACCCTTACTATTCAATCCTTTTGACAGCAGTGATGCTTGCAGCAGATCGCGTAGATTCAACAGTAGGACTGCAGATGGCGTACCTGAAAGACTGGTCAAAAAGGTCGCATAATGACCTGCAGCTGCTACTTCCGCAGCTGATTGCCGGTACGGGACATGCACTACGTGGTGACGCGCAGCAGCTGGCAGCTACTCTGGGGCATTTTGACCTTGCCTATCTGGATCCGCCCTATAACCAGCACCGCTACTTTACCAACTATCACGTCTGGGAGACGCTGATTCGCTACGACCAGCCCGCGCACTATGGCAAGGCATGCAAGCGCATCGATGCGCGTGATGATCACACCAAAAGCCCCTTTAATTCGAAGCCTCTGATGGCTGCAGCTTTGCAGCAGGTAATTGCTGATTTATCTGCGAGTACGATGGTTGTCTCTCACAATAACGAGTCTTGGGTTAGTGCCGCAGACATTGAACAGTGGCTACAAGCAAAGGATTACGAGTCTGTCCAGACCTTCGACTTTGATTTCAAGCGCTACATTGGCGCGCAAATTGGTATTCACGACCCCAAGGGAGCAAAAGTCGGTCAGGTCAGTCATGTGCGCAATATTGAACATATTATTGTCGCTGGCAAAAAAAGGGTGGTACAGCAGATAGAACGCGCCCTTACTAATTGCAGCAGTTCAGAACGCATCCAGACGTCCAAGGTCAACGCAAGCGCAGTGAGGGAATCTGATGCTTGCATCTGATTCCGAACGAAGTACAGTGAAGCCGTAGGCAAGGAGGCTTGAAAAATCAAAAACGCTAACGGAGCGAGTGAACCTGATGCTTGCATCAGGTTCCGAGCGAAGTGCAGTGAAGGCAAAGCCAACGCTAAGTGTACTAAGCTACTCGTGCGTTTTTGATTTTTCAAACGACACAGAGATTAGACGCCTGGTGTGCCCTGCCTCTGGTAGAATTTATCTCATGAGAAACCCGCTCTACATCCTACAAGTAACGCAACTCGTTGAAGCATTCAACGAGGTTGATGCTGCTGTCGAGCGTGCTTGGCGGGGTAGGGGGTCGCTGGAGTATGCCTTGCTCGAAGAGTTGTCGCAGCGCCTAGCACTCTTGCTGCCCTTTGTTGACCGAGTGGCTCTGCCGCGCTCTGTTGTGCGTGCTGGCAAAGATGTGGGTGACTTTCTCTATCTGTTTGCTGCAGCGGTCAATGCTGCACTCCAGCAGTCACAGGCAGCGGTTCTGCCGACAGTACGCGAGGCACGCAAGTACGACCAGAATCCCTTTGATGATTCGGTAGCACTTGACCAAGCGGCATTAGCTGAGGTGTGCGCCTACCGAGAAAAGGCGCGCGAGACCCTTCGCCGACCCGCGCAGCGTTATGGTCTGTCTGTCGAGAGTAGCTTTGACTCTTTTACGCTGGAAAGTCAGCCAGAAAGTCCTCAATAGTCGCCGCAAGCCTCGCGGCATCCTGATGCAAAAAGGTCAGATGACCAACCTTGCGGTCACGCTTGTTTTCTTCTTTGCCGTAAAGATGTAGCTCGCTTGTGGCAAATTCTGGCGTCTGCCACTTGTCAATGGCATAGTCTATCTGCTGACCCAGTAAGTTGACCATAGTTGCTGGTCGCAGCAGCTGTGGCTCGATCAGAGGCAGGCCACAAATGGCGCGAATATGCTGCTCGAACTGCGAAACATCGCAGGCATCAATAGTCAAATGACCCGAATTATGAGGACGCGGAGCAAGTTCATTAACCAAGATTTCATCGCCAACGACAAACATTTCAATGGCAAGGGTGCCAACTAAATCCAGCTGCTCGATAAGGCTTTCAGCAAGGTTCTGTGCTTTAATTGCCACCACTTCATCGACCTGGGCAGGAAGAGTACTCAGCTGCAAAATCGAATTGGCATGGACGTTCTCGATAAGAGGAAAAGCACGCGTATCACCGGTGGTACTGCGGCACACAATGACAGAACATTCTTTGTCAAAGGGCACAAATCCCTCAAGAATGCAGTGCTGGTCCTTGACGTGCTGACGTGCCTGTTCAAGGTCTTCATCTGAGGTCAGACTCCACTGACCCTTGCCGTCATAGCCGCCGCTGACTGTTTTTAAAACGGCAGGATAGCCGATCTCGCTGATGGCAGCATGCAGCAGGTCTTCGTTGGCAACGTCAGCATAGGGGGCTGTCAGAAAGCCGCAATTGTTAATGGCGTCCTTTTCGCGCAGGCGATTTTGCGCAATCATGAGGGGACGGTGTCCCTGCGGCAGATAGCCCTGGTCTTCTACCGCCTGAACAGCGGCGTAGGGAATGTTTTCAAACTCGTAGGTCACAACATCGCAGATAGCAAGCAAATCCGCCAAGGCAGCAGCATCGTCATAGGCTGCATTAATCTCGATATCAGCAATTTGCGCCAGGGGAGAGTCAAGACCAGGCTCGAGAACCGCAATCTTGTAGCCCATCTGACGGGCAGCAAGTGCCATCATGCGTCCCAGCTGGCCGCCGCCAATAATGCCAATCAGGGCAGGGGGCAGGATAGTTTTACTCATTGAGGTCGCTGCTTTTTAGGACAGTGCTGGTCATGTCGCTGCGGTATTCTTCGAGTGCAACTGCAATTTCTGGATACGATGTCGACAGAATTGCTGCTGCCAAAAGACCGGCGTTTTTTGCTCCTGCAGCACCAATGGCAACGGTTGCAACGGGAATTCCTCCTGGCATCTGAGCAATCGATAGCAAAGAATCCATGCCACTGAGGGCTTTTGACTGTACGGGAACACCAATGACCGGCAGGGTGGTTTTAGCGGCAACCATGCCCGGAAGATGGGCAGCTCCGCCTGCTCCTGCGATTATGACCTGCAGTCCCCGTTGGCGTGCTGTGCTGGCGTACTCAAACATCAAATCGGGGGTACGGTGGGCAGACACAACCTGTGCCTCGTACGAGATGTACAGCGCGTCCAGTACCGTGGTCGCCTCGCGCATGGTCGGTAAATCCGATTTGCTCCCCATGATGACCCCCACAAGGGGCCTGTCTGACACAGAATAAATGGCTTCCAATTTCCCTCCTCATGCCTCACTTCACATTATAATATAGAGCAGCACCTGAAAACGCCCCAAAACGCTTCAAATTCGGCGTGATTAGCAAAGGAACGCAATTTTATGGCAAAAATGTTTCGCAGATTGGTACTCATAGCCGCCGTTGCCGTCATGGCTTTTGCCCTATGGCAGATATATTCGATACTCAGTGAAGGCTTCGAGGACGAGGCAGCGAACCATGAAATCGCCGAAATCGCCGGAGACGGGGGAGGCAGTCCAGGACTGATCGAGAACTTCATTGGCACATCTTCGTATCAGACAGAAGAGCAATTGCGCGCCGCGCAGCTACGGGTCATTGATTTTGCCGCACTGCGGGCACACAATGCAGACATTGTTGCCTGGATTTCCATTCCCAACACCATAGTTGACTATGCCATCACCCAAACCTCAAACAACGAGTTTTACCTGCACCACGATGCCTTCAAAAGGCCCAGTCGCGCCGGAGCAATCTTTCTAGACAAAGACTGTCCCCGTGATTTTAGTGCAAGTGACACCATTGTCTACGGTCACCACATGCGCAATCGCAGCATGTTTGGCAGCCTCAACCGCTATGCTGACAGCAGTTTTGCCAACGGTCATCGCTACATTTTTATTTACACAGCGCAGGAAACACGCCGCTACACCTTTTCGACTGCTTTTAGATCAGGCGCACAGCTTGACCGCTTAAATAACAGCGACACTCAGGTACTAAGCTTAGTGACCTGCAACTACACAGGAGGGTACAGTCACTTTGTCGTGCGAGCGAATCTGTTGAATGTAAAGCTACCAGGCACACCTTAATGTCTTAATGTCTGATAATATATATTATGGAAAAAATGCCCTTGGCATTTGTTTCCATAATATACTGGCTGCTAGGACTATCTTTTCAGCAGGGATATCGATTGCGCGGGCACCTCGACATTACTCCTAGTAAGTATCTATCGGATTTACGTCTACGCTTAGCTTGATTCCTGGCGGTTTTGCCAGTGTTTTCAGTGTTTCTTGTACTAATACACCCAGTTCTGTCCCCTGAGGAGCCTTGAGCAGTATGTGATAGCGGTACTGTCGTGCTTTTTTTGACAGAACGCAAGGTGCGGGTCCCAGTAGCGTTGCGCCTACCTTTTGTAGTCCTGTGTTCTTGCGCAAAGCCTCGTGGAGGCGTGTTGCGAATTTCTCTGCTTTTTTCTGGTCGCTGCCGCTGATAACGATGTTGCAGAGGCTCGCATAGGGCGGATACGCGAATGCCTTGCGCAGTGTGTGCTCTTCTTGTAGCAAAATGTCGCTGTTATGAGCCTGTACGGCGCGACAGGCGGCGTTTTCGGGGTTGTAGCTTTGTATGATGACCTCACCAGGCAAATGTGCCCGTCCTGCGCGTCCTGCGACCTGCTCTAGCAGCTGATAACCACGCTCGGTGGCACGAAAATCAGGCAAATTGAGGGTAACGTCGGCATTAATGACCCCAACAAGGGTAACATCGGGAAAATCATGTCCTTTTGCCACCATTTGCGTACCCAGCAAAACAGCTGTTGTGTGCTGGACAAACTCCTCCAAAAGGCGTGCGTGAGCACCCTTGCCCCTTGTTGTATCGGTGTCCATTCTAATCAGCGGCCAGTCGCCAAAATGCTCACGAAACTCGGCGGCGACCTTTTGGACTCCCCCACCGAATTGTCGCAGGTAGGGGCTTTGACACTGCGGGCAGCGGTCGGGCAGCGGCTTGATGCAATTGCACTGGTGGCAGCGCAGGTGATGCTGCGGCTCGTGGTAGGTCAGCGCGGTCGAACAGGCCTCGCAACCCGGCACGTAGGCACACTGGCGACAGAGCACAAAATTCGCAAATCCCCGCCGATTCAGCAGTAAAATCGCCTTTTCACCACGTTTTTGTACGCGGGTGAGTGCGTCCAGCAAAGGTCGCGAGAACATCGAACGATGACCCTCTGCGAACTCACGCTTCAAATCGACAATATGTACCTGCGGTAGCGGCTGTTTGTTGACCCGCTGAGGGAGTTTGACCAGTGCAGCAGCACCCGTTTGTGCTGCATACAGGGTCTCCATGCTGGGGGTCGCTGAACCTAACACCAGCTGCGCGCCAGTCAGTTCACAGAGCTTTTCTGCGACTTCGCGGGCGTGATAGCGTGGTGAACTGCTCTGCTTGTACGAGCTATCGTGTTCTTCGTCAATAATGACCAATCCCAAATTTGGCAGCGGTGCAAACAGCGCGCTGCGGGCACCGACAACAACACCGCAGGCACCCGTGCGTGCTTTTTCCCACTGGCCAGCGCGCTCGCCATCTGAAAGACCCGAATGCAGCACGGCGACATCGTCACCAAAGCGCGAGCGAATGCGCCCCACCGTCTGTGGTGTCAGCGAGATCGCGGGAACCAGCAAAATAGCTGTCTTGTTAGTTGCGCGCACCGCTTCGATTGCCTGCAGATAGACCTCAGTTTTGCCCGACCCCGTAACCCCGTCAAGTACGACAGGTCGCGTATCACTGCCATCACGTATCGCAGCAAGGGCAGCGCGTTGACCTGCGGTAAGTTTGTCAGGACGCAGATGGGCGTCGTCCAGCTGCGTAGTATCATCAGTAATTTTACGCGGTCTGCGCGCGGGCAATTGTGCTTCGCCGGTGGCAGTGTAGCTGGCAAGTGCCTTTTTCAGGCGCACCGTCAGTCCTGTTGGCAAAAACAACTTCAATGCTTCAGAGAGAGGTGCTGCGTAGTAGCGCGCAATCCAGGTAGCAAGCTCATAAGACTGTAGCGTAAAGTAGGGACCTGGCAGCTGCGCGAGTACTGGTTTTAGCTCTTCCTCTGCCGCAACTTCTTCAACAGCTACGACAAAGCCTAAGACCGTTTGTTTGCCCAAAGAAACAATGACGGCGTCCCCGATGTCTAGCTGCATCTTGGCAGGAATTTTATAGCTAAAGGGTGCATCAAGGGCGCGCGTAGCAAGACTTATGACGACCTGAGCGCAGTTTTGTGTGCAGCTAGTCATGGGCAGCGTGGGCGGCAAGCAGATCCATCACCTCACACAGCGAGGCGCAGACCGTAAAATTCAAGTCGCTGTCTGTGTCTTTTGGCGCGAGCAGGTCAGGAACCATTATCGCCTGCATGCCAGCTGCGTTTGCTGCACGCAGACCGTTGTTCGAGTCCTCGATAACCAGGCAGTGCGCCGGCGCGACCGCCAGTTGCTTGGCACATTCGAGAAAAATGTCAGGTGCCGGCTTGCCCTGGGCAACGCAGTCACCACCAACAACAGCGGTAAAGTAGTCACGCAGGCCATTGACCTGCAAATGCGTGATAACGTCAGCATAGTGGGTTGACGAGCCCAGCGCACAGGGCATATTGATGAGCTGCAAATAATCTAGAATTTCATTGACGCAGGGTTTTTGCGGAACATGCTGTGCTAGCGCAGCACGGTAGCGCACATCCTGTTCGTCAAACATCGCATCCATAGGCAGGTCTGGTCCGTACTCTTCCACAAGAATATGACGAGCAGCCTCCATGGTTCGTCCAATGACCTTTTTGTAGGTCTCGTCGGGCAGAGTGTAGCCATATTCGCTAAAGATTTCCTGCCACAGATGCCGCGCCAAGACTTCGGTGTCGAATAAGACACCGTCCATGTCAAAAATAACCGCTGTGAGCTCACCGGATGTCCAATCTCGGTGTCGAGTTGAAAAATCTGGATGCACGAGTAGGTCACTACGCTTAGCATCCCGACCTTTCAACTCTCCTTGACCTTGAACATCGGGAGAACTCACAACGGTTATTTTAGCTGAATGCAGCATAAATTATATTCCTGCAGCGGAGCGTAGTTCGCCGGTGCGGTTGGTTTGCTCCCAGCTAAAGTCGGCGTCGTCACGTCCAAAGTGCCCGTAGGCAGCTGTTTTGCGAAAAATAGGACGCAGCAGGTCAAGGTCGCGCAAAATAGCACCAGGACGCAGGTCAAAGACCTCTAGAATGGCCTTTTCGATAGTTGCGCGACAGACGTGTTCTGTGCCAAAGGTGTCGACCATAATACTGAAGGGCTTTGCCACACCAATCGCGTAGGCTAGCTGGACTTCGGCACGGTCAGCAAGTCCTGCGGCAACTACGTTTTTTGCCACCCAGCGCGCCGCATAGGCACCCGAGCGGTCAACTTTTGTGCAATCCTTGCCACTGAAAGCACCGCCACCGTGACGACCACTGCCGGCATAGGTGTCAACGATAATTTTGCGTCCCGTCAAACCAGAATCGCCCATCGGCCCGCCAATCACAAAGCGTCCCGTAGGATTAACATAGATTTCAGCATCCTCAAACGCAAGCGATTCGCGCTCGAATACTGGTCGAATGACCTTCTCTATCAGATCAGGGCGCATCTGACTCTCGATGTCAACACCCTCTGCATGCTGGGATGATATCAGTATTTTCTCAACTGCCACGGGCTTCCCGTCCGTGTAGCGAACCGACACCTGTGTTTTGCCATCAGGACGCAGATAGGCGATCTCTCCTGATTTGCGTACTGCCGTCAGTCGTTCTGCCAGACGATGCGCCAGATAAATGGGCATGGGCATCAGATGGGTAGTTTCGTTGCAGGCATAGCCAAACATCATGCCCTGGTCCCCTGCTCCGACAAGGTCAAGCGGATCAGCGTCCCCGCGCTGTGCTTCGAAGCTCTGGTCAACACCTTGGGCAATGTCGGCACTTTGGCTGTGAATGGCATTGATAACACCGCAGGTCGCAGCGTCAAAACCAAAGTCGCTGCTGGTATAACCAATGTCGCTGATAACACCACGCACAATACTGTCAACATCAACGTAGCCGTTTGTGCGAATCTCGCCGCCAACCAGCACAAGACCGGTCGTCACAAAGGTCTCGCAGGCACTACGCAGTGCGCCCAGGTCTCCCCTACCCTCAGCTTCAAGGCGCATCTCGACACGAATCAGCTCGTCAAGCAACGCATCAGAAATCTGATCACATATCTTGTCTGGATGCCCCTCTGTCACGCTCTCTGAAGTAAAGAGAAAACTCGCCGCATTGCCCGTCAGTTCCTGTGTCATGTGCCGCCCTTTCAGCTTTGATTCCAACCTACCCAATATACCACGACTACTGGGCTAGCGACCATGCGAAAAACCAGCACAAAGACGCGCAAAATGTTATTCTTAGGTGCAGTAAACCGCGTACCTGAAGAACCTTGGGAGAGTCTGTCCATGTCAGAAACAACAAGCAGTACAGCAGTCCGCGTGCGCTTTGCACCCTCGCCAACAGGCACCCTGCATCTGGGTGGTGCGCGTACCGCTATTTACAACTGGGCTTTTGCCCGCAAGATGGGTGGCAGCTTTATTCTGCGCATTGATGACACCGACGCGCAACGCTCGACTCCTGAAAACGTGACACAAATCCTTGAAGCTTTGCACTGGCTGGGTCTTGACTGGGACGAGGGTCCTCTCTTTGACGGAAGCATCACAGGCGACTGTGGTCCCTACTTTCAGACGCAGCGTGCGGCAAACTATTTTGCTGCCCTTGACACCATGACTAAAAACAACAGCTGCTATCGCTGTTTTTGTAGCGCGCAGCAGCTTGAAGAAAAGCGTGCTGCGGCTCGCGCGGCGGGCAAAAACACGGGTTACGACCGCAGCTGCCGCAAGCTTGATTCGGCACAATCACAAACACGTGCTGATCAGGGCGAGACCTTTGTCTGGCGCTTGCGCGTACCCGAGGGGCGTCCC